>CACZQT010000191.1 GCA_902783295.1 uncultured Lachnospiraceae bacterium | reverse complement strand
AATGAAATTAGGTATCGTCGGCCTTCCCAATGTCGGGAAGAGTACGCTTTTTAACTCGCTTACCAAAGCCGGTGCGGAATCGGCCAACTATCCGTTCTGCACCATTGACCCGAACGTGGGCATCGTCCCTGTTCCGGATTTCCGTCTCAAGCTTCTGGGCGACTTCTATCACTCCAAAAAGGTCACCCCGGCGGTCGTGGAATTCGTGGATATCGCCGGCCTGGTAAAAGGCGCCAGCAAGGGTGAGGGCCTCGGCAACCAGTTCCTGGCCAACATCCGCGAATGTGACGCCATCGTCCATGTGGTGCGCTGCTTTGAGGACTCCAATGTTATCCATGTGGATGGCAGCGTCGATCCGGCCAGGGATATTGAAACCATCGACCTGGAACTGATCTTCGCCGATCTGGAAGTCCTGGAGCGCCGGATGAGCAAGACGGGCAAAAGCGCCAGAGTTGGCGATAAGGCTTCTGCCCGGGAATATGCCATGGAAGAACGGCTGAAGGCGCATCTGGAGGATGGGAAGGACGCTATCCTGTTCGAAACGGCGGATGAGGACGAAGAAGGCTGGTTCAAGGAGCTGAATCTCCTGACTGCTAAGCCGGTGATTTACGCAGCCAACGTCGGAGAAGACGATCTGGCGGACGACGGAGCCTCCAATCCCTATGTGCAGCAGGTCCGCAAACTGGCGGAAGCTTCCGGCAGCGAGGTATTCGTGATCTGTGCGCAGATCGAAGCGGAAATGGCTGAACTGGAGGACGACGAGAAAGAGGAATTCCTGGCGGATCTGGGCATCACTGCATCCGGTCTGGACAAGCTGATCCAGGCGAGCTACCGGACACTGGGACTTATGAGCTTCCTGACTTCCGGTGAAGACGAGACCAGGGCCTGGACCATCAAGATCGGCACCAAAGCGCCTCAGGCTGCCGGCAAGATCCATACGGATTTCGAAAGGGGCTTTATCAAAGCAGAAGTCGTGAATTATAAGGATCTGCTGGACGCCGGTTCCTATGCCGGTGCCAGGGATAAGGGACTGATCCGCATGGAAGGAAAGGAATATGTGGTACGGGACGGGGACGTAATCCTCTTCCGTTTCAACGTATAAAAAGAACGCTATATTACCGGGGCATACTATAACGATTCAGCCCCGACACCAAGGAGGAACCTGACAAATGGACGAATTTGATCCTGTTGAGATGTATACCGAAGAAGATGATGTGATCATTAATCTGGAACTGGATGACGGTACGGAGATGGAATGTGTAGTACTCTGCCGCTTCCCGCTGCTGGGCCGTCAGTATGTAGCCCTGCTCCCCACCGACAAGCTGGAAGATGACGAAGCGGAAGTCTTTCTGTACCGCTTCCAGGAAGACGAGGATGGAGAAGTTATCCTGGACAATATCGAAGATGACGATGAATTCGACGCGGTTTCCGACCGTTACGATGAAATCCTGGACCAGATGGAATTTGAAGACGCCATGGGCGAAGACGAGGAATAAAGCTGAATCAGCGGAAGGGCGGGGTAACCCCGCCCGTCCTGTCTGTCGGGAACGCCAGGGGATGTTCCTGTGTCTCCCTTTTTTACGAAGGGGGAGACACAGGAGCGTCCCCTGGCTCTCTGTCTCTTTTCTGTTCAGTTCGTTTTACTGGTTCTCTGCTGCCACGATGGCGTTGATATTGGCAACTTCATACTCGTTCAGCACAGAGTCATCAAAGTCACTCGGATCAATCGTCGGATGGTACCAGCTCTTGCTCTCGAAATAGCTCTTCAGTTCTTCTCCGTTGAAGCGGTATCCGTGGCGGGCATAAATCTCGTTCCGGGCCAGGCGAAGCTGAGCTTTGCTAAGACCGGCCAGATCTGCCGCTGTCACATAAGAATTGCTGCTGTTCGGCAGGACATACTCTCCGTCTCCGGCTGCCTGCGTCGGCGCCGTGGTGGATTCACCCGGCTGCTGTCCGCCGGCATTGCCGGAAGCCTGCGTAGGCGTTACGTTCTCCCAGCCGGCACTGCTGATGGTCGGCTTCACGGTGGTAGCCTTCGAAGAATCCGCCGGATAGTAGAAGAAATACATCTCTGTAATGCAGGTATCCTGATACGTGGATCCCGCTCTCACATCATCAATGGTTACCGTCACCTGGTCCGCCCGGACCGGTACGGAGAACTTGAAGTACGCACAGGAAGTGGTAGGATTCCGGAAATTGGCTTTATAGTTTGCCAGAGAAATCGGAATCTTTACCTTTCCGGTATCCACCGTCAGCTTGGAAGGTGCCGCGTACTGCTCATAGACCTCCTGGCTTCTCTGGAAGCCGGGAAGGATCGCAATTCCGTATACCCAGCTGCTGGTGTTAAAGCGGTAAGTGATGCTGGCGCCTTTGCCAAGGCCGTCCTCCCCTTCCGCCCAGGCGGTATCCGCATTGAAATCCATCAGATAGCTGGGGTTGTAATAGGCCTGGTCCAGTGTGGAGCTGGCGGAAACCGAAGCGGAAATCGCCTGCAGTTCCCCGTAGGTCTGCGCCGGCGCAGGTTCCGTTTCAGCCGGAGCCGTGGTGGTCGGTGCCGCCGTGGGAGGCGTTGTCGGCTGCTGCGCGGCTTCCTGTGAGGCCTGCGCAGTCGGCTGCGGACGGCTGATTCCCCGCCCGAAAATGAGCCACGCTACTGCGCCGATGGCCAGAATGGCCAGGACCCCTACGATCCCGATTGCAATCTTCAGGCCGACGGACATTCCTTCGTATTCGTCCTCATCCTCATAGTCGTCATAATCCCTGTAAGCGGAACGGCGGCTGTTTCTGGACCTGTACTCGTCCTCTTCTTCTTTATCCGGGCGTACATTGCCTGCCGGCTTTCTACGGGCTGTTGTACTCCTGCGTTCTTCGAAAGCATCCTCAAAGGAATCGTCCTCGTCCAGATCCTCGAAAACGGGCTTGGTGCGGCGGGAACCGACCGGCAGAAGGTTCGGGCCCTCCTGGCTTCTGTCGGATTCCATCCGGGTATTTCTCACGGGCTTTTCAACCCTGGGCTTCTCTTCTTCCGGTTCCTCCACGGGCTGCCTGGTCCCGCAATAATGGCAGAACCTCTCTTCCAGGGCTATTTCCTTATGACAGCCGGGACATATCTTTACATTTCTGGAAAGCGGATGACCGCATTCACTGCAAAAAGCGCTCTCATCAGGATTGGCCTTCCCGCATGCAGGGCAGCGTCTCATGGCATTCACATCCTTTCTGATATGTAATTCAGTTCTCTGATATACAGTTCAGTTCTCTGACATGCAGTTTAACACAGAGAGAATAAAACATCAATATATTCTATCGTCAGAATTCTTAAGATAAAGCAAAAAACCATGACGGATAAGCGCCTGAAATCGGCAAAAACAGCTTGTTTTCGCCTTGACATTCCGGGGAAAAAGCATTATCATGTTTCCGTATGTTTACATGAGAAACGTCCGTGTCCGGTTTTCCTGTATAACGTGAATTCAACACGCAGGCTTCGGTTCCAACCCCGCCGAGTGACTGCGGAACAACTCAGGTGGAGGTGCATTAAAGTGGCAAACATCAAGTCTGCAAAGAAAAGAGTTCTTGTATCCCAGAAGAGAGCGGAGCGCAACAAAGCCGCCAAGTCCAAAGTGAAAACCTATATCAAGAAGGTAGATGCTGCTATCGCCAGCGGCGATCAGGAAGCAGCAAAGGCTGCCCTGCGCGAAGCTACCTCCGTTATCGATATGGCTACTTCCAAGGGAATCTACCACAAGAACACTTCTTCCCGCAAGATTTCCCGGTTGGCGCTGGCTGTCAACAAGATGGCGTAATCCGAAAAACGAAAATGGTATATAAAAAAGACTGTGAGCATTTTTCACAGTCTTTTTTATTCGTTATCGTCCTTTGCCGTCAGGCTGACAATCAGCATCTCCACGGCAAGGGTATCATCCATCAGTCCGGAACGGAAAGCCTCCTGCAGTTCTGCGCTCTGCTGCAGGCACCACATCAGTTTCGCCTTTGTAAACTGCCGGCACTGGCGAAGATATTTATCCGCCTGCCAGTTTCTCCATCCTGTCTGTTCCATCATCTGTTTCTTTTTCCATCCCTTCGCCTGCATCTCGCTGGCTTTCAGGATATTCAGCATCTGGAACCCGATATTGGCCAGAATTCTGACCGGCGGCTCTTTCGTCACCAGCAGGTCGTAATACAGCTCCAGCGCCTTTTTCTGGTCTCTCAGTCCTATGGCGTCAATCATCTCATAGAGACGTCCGCTGACCTGCCTCGTCGTAATAGCGCTGATATCCTCCGCAGAAACAATCTCCCGGTCCCCCAGGTAACAGATCAGTTTCTCCAGCTCCAGGCTCACGTTTCCTGTGCTGCTGTCCGTCAGGGACAGGAAATAATCCATGTCTCTCTCGCTGATCTGTTTTCCTTCCCTCTGGAGCCGTCTGGCCGACTGCAGCTTCAGTTCTTCTTCGTCCAGCGAACTGCAGTCCGCCGCATACCCGGCCTTTTCCAGCTTTTTGAACAGGCGGCCTCTTTTATCCACGGTTTCTTCCGTAAAGATCACACAGGCGGTCTCCGGAATCCGCTCCAGATAATCGGCAAAATCCCCCATGTCCCGTTTGAAAAAACCGGAGTTTTCCACGATAATCAGTCTTTTTTCAGCAAAAAAAGGCAGTGTTTCCGCTGCCTCGATGATTTTCTGCGGTTCCGCTTCTTTTTCCTGCAGAACGAGAACGTTCATTTCGTCCGTCCCTGCAATCGCCCGGCGAAGGGCGTTTTTCAGGTTCTGCCTCAGATAAGAATCCGATCCGTACAGTAAATATACTTTTTCAAATGTCTTTTTTCGGATATCCGCCTGTACTTTTTTCATGCCAGGCCTCCCGTCCCTGCCGCGGCGCATACGCCGGTTTCATCCGGCCGCCGTTCTCCTGCCGCGATTTCTCAGACCACTTCCCAGTCAGCCGCCCTCTTCTGCTTCCGCTCGCCCGGCGTCTTGATGGTCAGTTCCGGATTGTTCACCGCCACCCTCGCGTACTTGGGGATGGAACTGGTAATGAAAGCGTTGCCGCCGATGGTAGATTCCTCTCCGATCACCGTATCGCCGCCCAGCACCGACGCGCCGGAATAAATCGTAACATTATCTTCGATCGTAGGATGCCTGCGCACACCGGAAAGCTTCTGGCCGTCACGGGTCGACAGAGCGCCGAGAGTCACGCCCTGGTACAGCTTTACATGATTCCCGATCACGGTCGTTTCACCGATTACCACGCCGGTTCCATGGTCAATAAAAAAGTATTCGCCAATGGTGGCTCCGGGGTTGATATCGATTCCCGTCAGGTTATGGGCATATTCCGTCATAATCCTGGGAATCAGCGGTACATTCCGGATATAGAGCTCATGAGCGACGCGGTATACCAGGATGGCGAAAAAGCCCGGATAGGAAAAAATAATCTCTTCCTTGCTCTTTGCGGCGGGGTCCCCGTCGAAACCCGCCTGGATATCCTTCAGGAGCATTTCCTGCAGATACGGAATCCGCCCGAAGAAATCCATGCAGATGGATTCCGCCAGTTCTTCAATCTCCTCTTCGCTGCGTCCCGCTTCGTTCTTATAGCGCATGGCCCGCTCGATCTGCACAGACAGATCCCCGTAGATCTTGGCCAGGTTGCGGCCGACGTAGTAAACAGAAAGCTCGTTATCCACCGCATCCGCCCGGAAATAGCCGGGGAACAGGACGTTCCGGATGTCATGGATGATCTCTATCACCATGTCCCTTTCCGGCATCAGCAGGCCGTCCTTGCGGATCAGCAGTTCGTTATTGGTATATTGTTCCGAAACGCCCCGAACTGCCTGTTCGATGGCTTCCTTTACATGCTGTTTCATCCGTTTCCTCTTTCAAAAGCTGCAGATCGTTTTCTGTTTTACCGCACCCGGCGGATCCCCAGGAACGCATGTTTTCTGCTGTATTTTCTGGGATTCCCGATGTTGCTGACTTTGATTCCGCCCTGGGGATAGGGCTTGGAATTGCTGGCGTGCACCATCTTCCCGCCGCCCATATAGATGGCCACATGGCCGTCCCAGACGATGATATCCCCGGCCTGGGCTTCTGAAACCTTTACGGCTTTGCCGACGCCGGCCCAGTCGGTGGATACAAGGCGTCCTCCATGATAATGGCCTGTCGCCCTCAGAATGCAGTATACAAAGCCGGAACAGTCCACACCTGTCTTCAGGGACGTTCCGCCCCAGACATATTTCCCGCCCACATAGCGCAGAGCCGTACGTACGATATCCGACCCGGATTCCGCATCCGTCATGGCTTTCTGCTTCTTGCAGGCCAGCTCCGTGGCTACGTATCCGAAGTATGTGTGTTCCCTGGCAGTCAGATTCAGGCGGAAAATACCCCACTTGTAGTCTTCGGTCTTTTTCTTGTTGCCCGCGTTCAGGTAGACATTTCCTTCTACGCGGTATTTTCCCTGGGCAATCTGCAGAATCCGCACCACCACAAGATCGATGTTGCCGATCGCGTCCCCATCCACATCCTCGGGAAGGATGGTCACATGGTCAAAAAGCCGGCGGGACAGGGTCGCAGCATCCATATCCACCGTGGAGTTGGAGACCGTATGCTTCAGGAAGGTTCTTCTGTCTGCAGGGTCCACAAAGGAAAGTTTCACAGTCTTTCCGACCTCCGCCTCCTCCATCAGGGCACCGCAGGCATCCGAAAACAGGGACGTCATGGTCTCTATTCTCTTTTTGGAAGATCCCAGGGAATTCGTCACATCCGTCGCGGCGGCCAGGATCCTCTCCCCGCCGCTCAGAAGAACGGTAAATATCAGCAATAAAAACAAGCTTTTCAGCGTCCTTTTCATGGGCACTCTCCTGTCTCTTAAACTTCACGAAATATTTCTTCCGAAGCACCTGCAGCAGAAAACCGGCCGGATTTCCTCAGGCACTCTTCGTAAGAACCGGCCGGACTCCCCCAGGCGCTTCGCGCCAGTCCCCGTCATGAGGAGACCTTTAGTGTCTACAGTTTACTATAATCTCCCCGCTTTTGCAAGAAAGGAAGCGCGCCCTTCGAAATTCTTAAGGTTTGGCAGGCACGGCGCACGCTCTCCGGGCTTATCGCGCACCTGCGCATCCCACGGAGTGTT
>CACZQT010000190.1 GCA_902783295.1 uncultured Lachnospiraceae bacterium | reverse complement strand
TGCCATCGAAGCCGCACTGGAAGAATGCAAAGAGAAGGGGATCCACGGGAAGGAAACCACTCCTTTCCTGCTGGCAAAGGTGAAGGAACTGACAGACGGCGACTCCCTGGATTCCAATATCCAGCTGGTGTTCAATAATGCCAGACTGGCCGCGAGAGTCGCGAAAGCGTACTGCGAAGCTGCGGAATAACTGCCCTGTCAGGGGAGAAAAGGGGCAGAGTTTTCCTTGCAGAAAGCATGAAACTATGCTAAAATTCGTGTAACATAACGGTTTGCAAAGCCGGAAGAGGGAAGATGAAAGGAGAATAATATCATGATTGGAGCACCTGTTACTGTTTCGTGCAGCAGCAATCAGAAGATCCAGGTGCGGACGCTGTCCGGTCATTTTGCCATGACCCATGCACATACCAATACCTATGTGGATATTCTGGATGTCAAGCTGAACCAGAAGATGGCCTGCGACGCCGCTCAGGTTCTGGCAAAAGACTATGCGTACGAACAGCAGATCGATACGATTGTCTGCATGGACGGCATGGAAGTGATCGGGGCCTTCCTGGCTCGTGCGCTTACCAGGGACGATCTGTATTCGGTCAATGAAAATCCCAGCCTGTATGTTGTCACTCCGGAACTGGAGCATGCCCGTCAGATGCTGTTCCGGGATAATCTGGTGCCCATGATCCGGGATAAGAAGATCCTGGTTCTCTGCGGTTCGGTCATTACCGGCAGCAATGCCAGGAAAGCGGTGGAATGCGTGTCCTGGTACGGCGGAGAGGTAGTAGGCATCGCGGCGGTTTTCTCCATTCTGGACAAGGTGGACAAACTTCCGGTCCAGTTCCTGTTCGGTAAGGATGATATCCCGGGATACGAAGCGGTGGAAAACGCATCCTGCCCTCTTTGCAAAGCCGGAGAGCGGGTGGATGCGCTGGCCAACTGCTACGGATATTCCAGGCTGTAAACAGTACTGCCTTGAGGGTGTGAAAAGGATGGTTTGGAACAGGGGAGATACTCTCCTGTTCCGGACCGTGCTTTTTACGCCCTTTTTCTACATCCTTTGTATTTGACTCTATATAAAACGAAAGAGAGGAAAAAGAAGATGACAATGAAGTGGAAGGCTCTGTCCCTCGTCCTGGCCGCCTGCCTGGCTGCCGGCAGCGTAAGCGTTTCCGCGGCTGAATTTACACCGGCCGCCTCCTATGATCCCGGCGAAAGAGTTTTTGACGGCGGCGAAATCACCACCGCAAAGGCCACCGAAGGGGGCGGAGAAGTTACCACAGACGTATACGCGGGCATCGAAGGCAAGGACTACACGGATGAGAAGGAATACACCTTCAACGATTATACGGAAAACCTGAATTCCAGCATCATCTGGGACCCGCTGTCCTGGGAAACTTCCAGTGACTCTGCAATCCTGGATTATATTTCCAGCGGATTCTATACTTTTGTTCTGAACAGCGACAAGAGCGGCTACTCTGTCGTGCCTGAACTGGCAGCGGAGATGCCTGTGGATGTGACGGCGGAATACGCCGGCCGGTTCGGCGTAGCCGAGAACGAAACCGGCAAGGCCTGGCGGATCGCTCTGAATCCGGATGCCTGCTGGGAAGACGGCACGAAGATTACCTCTGCAGACTATCTGTATTCCATCCGGCAGCTGCTGAACCCGAAGATGCTGAACCGCCGTGCAGACAGCTACTACGCCGGTGAGTTTAACCTGTACAATGCCAAGAACTATCTGTATTCCGGCAAGACCAGCTACGATCTGGTGACGGATTCCGCGGAAAACCTTATTGCGGCCGGCACGGATGTTTATGTGGATATGGATTTCTGGGGTCTGGTCGGCGCTCCCGATGCGGACGGCAATCCTGCCCCTCAGTACGTCAGCATTGCGGACGAAACCATGTACCGCGATGAAGCGGTAGAGGAAGGCCAGGATGAAGACTGGGTTTCCGCGAAATACATCTTCGATTCCTATCTGGCGGAAGGCATGCCTTACAATTCATACCAGGGCGAGTATCTGTATACGGCGTCCGTGGCTCCCGAAACCAGCTGGGAGGATGTCGGTTTCCAGGTGATCGATGAATATACCATCGATTTCGTTCTGACAAACCCCATCAGCGAACCTTCCTTCTATGTGCCTTACAACCTGTCCAGTTCCTACCTGGTTTATGAACCTGTGTATGAAGCCTGCAAGACATTCTGGGATGCCGAGGGCAAGGAAGTTGCTACGGAAGAAGAAGCGGATACCGTGACCACCACCTACAACCGCACTCTGGAAACCAGCGTTTCCTA
>CACZQT010000189.1 GCA_902783295.1 uncultured Lachnospiraceae bacterium | reverse complement strand
TTTTTTGACAGTTTGCTATACTGAATCTGTCCGAAGCGGTGGAAACAGATACTTCGATTCATAGGGAATGGTAATCTGTCGGTTCAAATCCGACCGGAATGCAGGTTCATCCTGTGTTTTGTGGCCAAATCCGGTAAAGGCACCATTAGAAGACATATGCTGCTCCAGAAATTCTCGGACAATTATACTGTGATAAAGATGTCTGAAGCGGAGAAACGGTTACTTCGTCTGTCACACGAGAGGCCGTCGGTTCGAATCCGGCCGGAGCGGTGATCCGCTCTGTAGCTCAGCGGTAGAGCTCTATACTGTTTCATTATTCTCAGACATTCCTGTGAAAACAACCGGTTGCCAGACCGGTTTTCATTTTTTGCGCGTTAAGCCCGGAGAGCGTGCGCCGTGCTCGCACGAGCGCACATTCGACGGGCAGCGTACATCGAAGCGGCTGTGCCGCGAGATACGCGCAACGCGCAGGATGGGCGGCTTTAGCATGCCCATCCGATTTCTGGCCATAGACAGGAAAGGAGGCGTGTTATGTCGAAATTGGTTCAGTTTTTAAAAGAGAAAAGACAGGAAATGATGACCGGAGCACAGGTGAACTATATGGGAGGAACTTCTTATACCATCAACCCGCTTGACACATTGAAGATGGTAACTGCCTCCAGTATTTTCGGAGAACCGCAGTACTATCGCGACGGAGAGTTTAAACAGGCCGGAATCAAAGACGGACAGTTCTCGATTCACACGCTGTTCAAAGAGTACGCTGTGATCGGGGATCATTTCGAGGGGATGAAAACATCGCAGGTGATGGAGAAGGTCATCGATGATGCGCTCACCTATGATTATGAAGCGACTCTCCGCTGGGCGGTCACGCTCCGCAAGGAGTTTTTCATGAGACTGAATCCGCAGGTGATCATGGTAAGGGCAGCCCTGCACCCGAACCGGGTGGAGTTCAACCGGAAGCATCCCGGGCTGTTTTCCGAAATCAACAGAATGGTCATGCAGCGGGCGGATGAACCTGGTTCCCAGCTGGCTTATTACCTGTACCGGAAAGGCTCCAAAAAAGAGATTCCAAGCCTTCTGAAGAGAAACTGGGCGGCGAAACTGGGAAGCCTGAACAGGTATCAGGTGCATAAATATAAGGAAACCGGACTGGGCATCATCGATGTGGTCCGGATCTCCCATGCACACAGCGAAGTGCTGGATGAACTGATGCAGACCGGCACGGTGAAAGTGCCGCCGGAGGACGATACCTGGGAAGCCATGCGTTCCGCGGGAAAGTCATGGAGAGAAATTTTCGAATCCGGCGTGATGGGGCATATGGCTCTGCTGCGGAATCTGCGGGGGATTTTCACAGAAGTAGAAGACAGGGACTTCTGCAGACGTGTGCTGGATACATTAAAGGACGGTGTCCTGTCCGGAAAACAGTTTCCGTTCCGCTACTATTCCGCATTGAAAGTGACAGCTAAGGACAATGAAATACATCACAGGCCGCTTTTGATGGAAGCGCTGGAGGAATGCATAGACATTTCCTGCCGGAACATGCCGTCTCTGAAAGGAAAGACAATGTGTCTTTCGGATAACAGCGGCAGCGCCTGGGGAGCGCTTACCAGCGAATACGGCAGTGTCGTGGTCGCTGAAATCGACAATCTTTCCAGTGTTATCACGGCCTGCAATTCCGAGGAAGGCTACGTGGGCATTTTCGGGGACCGGCTGAAGGTCAGCCCGGTGACAAAGCGGAACGGAATTCTTGCCCAGACCAGGCGGCTCACCACCGAGGTCGCGAAAGGCATCGGAGGGAATACGGAAAACGGCATCTGGATTTTCTTCCGGGATGCAATAGATAAAAAAGAGCACTGGGATAACATTTTCATCTATTCCGACATGCAGGCCGGCCACGGCGGTCTGTATGGCACGGGAGAGGGGATGAAGGAATATACGGACCGGGGCTTTGATTTCAAGGGCAGATATGTGGATGTGGCAAAACTGATTGCGGAGTACCGCAGAAAGGTGAACCCGAAGGTGAATGTATTCTGCATACAGACAGCCGGATATACTAACGTACTCGTACCGGAGTACGGATATCGTACAAACATCATGTACGGCTGGACCGGGAAAGAAGTAGTTTTCGCGGACACCATGATCCGGTTCTGGGATGAGAAAGAACAGCAGAAAAGGAAATAACGAAAATGCCCCGGGGACAGGCTCCCCGGGGCAGATCATCTTAGAAGACAGAGCGTGTGACAGGGGACACACGGCCGGCTCCTGTCCCCGAAACGCCCCCGTCCCACATGCTGTTATCTGAACTGATAGTATTTTTCTCCGTCCTTCATTTTCCCGCGGCAGTCTGCCAGTTCACTGACAGTCACCAGCTGGTAGCCTTCACTGGTCAGCCACTGAATGATTTCCGCGGCGGCATTGGCAGTGGGCTTGTGGATGTCGTGCATCAGGATGATGTCCCCGTCGCTGGCACATCGTTTGACTTCGGAGATGGTGCTGTAGGTATTCCGGGTTTTCCAGTCCAGGGTATCCTCATTCCAGAGGATCAGAGGCATGCCTGCATAACTCCGCACTGTGCTGTTGACAGACCCATACGGAGGCCGGAGGATCACGGGGGTTTTCCCCGTTACTTTTTCCACCGCTTCATTGGTGCGTTCGATCTGCCTCAGGAGAGAAGCTGAGGACAGGCTGGTCAGGTAGGAGTGATCCCAGCTGTGGTTGCCGATCTCGCAGCCGGCGTCAAAAGCCTGCTTCAGCTGTTTTTTATATGTGGAGACACGTTCGCCTACGACGAAGAAAGTGGCGCGTCCTCCTGCTTTTTTCAGGGCTTTTACGATTATGGGAGTGTAGAGCGAGGGACCATCATCATAAGTCAGGGCGATCATCTTCTTCGTGCGGTCAATGGTATGATCCAGTACCCCGTCCTCCCGGAAATAATACATTACCTTTTTGGTTTTGACCTTCCCGGTCAGCATGACCCCTTTTTTATTGAAGTAATACTGCTTTTTCTTTTTTCCCTTTCCTACAGTAATCCACTTGCTTTTAACCCGCTTACCTTTTTTACTGTAATAATAGGTCTTTCCGTTGATCACCTGGAAACCGGTCCGGATTTCTTTTTTCGCTGCCCCGGTGGCTTTCTGGGCAGCTGTTTCAGATTCTGCTCCGGCATTCGTTTTCTCGTCTGCTGCTATAGATCCGTTACCGGCGGGGGTTTCAGCTTCTACGGTCATTTCCGGATCTGTCTGCGGGTCTGCCGTGGATTTCCCGGCGGCTGTGCCTGCCTCTGCAGCAGACAGGATGAGAGACATCAGTATGAGAAGGATGGCAGTGCGCATCCCGTGTTTTCTTTTCATGGAAGATCCCCCCTTGTGTGAAACTGTATACGGCGCTGTGAAGTCAGGGCTGCAGTACACCATTCTTTCCAAATACATGTGCCCGGTGTTTCGCTTCAGTCATTGATGAACACTCGTCCCCTGGATCAGCGATTTACTTGCGGAATCATTATTCCGACCGGAGACTTTCACTATTGTATCGTAAAGAATGAAGGAGTTCAACCCGCAGGAAACGGGAGATACGGGAAGACAGGCGGAAAAGCGGACTCAAAAATTTTTAAAAAACTGTTGACAAGCCGTGAATTATTGTGTATCATATAAATTCCACCCGTAGGCTTTCCCCGTGAAAAGGAGGTGCAAAGTGGAAAAAGACCTTTTTTCCCAGCAGCTGGATAAACTGGTGGCTCTCGGCAAAAGCAAGAACAACACGTTGGATATCAATGATATCAACGACTTCTTCAAAGATGAGAAGCTTGACCCGGAGCAGATGGAAGCCGTTTATTCCTACCTGGAAAGCAAGGGCATCGATGTGCTGCGTGTTATGAGCGATGATCCTACCCCGGAAGAGGACCTGGTCCTGGGCGACGAAGACGACGATTTCGAGCCGGGCGATGAGGAAGACATTGATCTGGATGCAGTGGATCTGCTGGACGGTATCGGGACGGAAGACCCGGTACGTATGTATCTGAAGGAGATCGGCATGGTTCCCCTTCTGTCGGCTGATGAAGAAATCGAGCTGGCGAAGAAGAAAGCTGAAGGCGATGAACGCGCCAAGCAGCGGCTGATCGAAGCCAACCTGAGGCTGGTGGTAAGCATTGCCAAGCGGTATACCGGCCGGGGAATGAGCTTCCTGGATCTGGTGCAGGAGGGCAACCTGGGCCTGATCAAGGGAGTCGAGAAATTTGATTACACCAAGGGTTACAAGCTGAGCACGTATGCGACCTGGTGGATCCGCCAGTCGGTCACCAGAGCGCTCGCTGACCAGGCCAGAACCATCCGGGTACCCGTGCACATGGTCGAAACGATCAACAAGATGAGCAAGATGCAGCGGAAACTCACCCTGGAACTGGGCTATGAACCCTCCACGGCGGAACTGGCAGCCGCCCTGGACATGACGGAAGAAAAGGTGATGGAGATCATGCAGATCGCCAGAGAACCTGCTTCCCTGGAAACGCCTATCGGCGAAGAGGACGATTCCAACCTGGGAGATTTTGTGGCGGACAACAACGCGGTGACTCCGGAAGGGAATGTGGAAGCGGTGATGCTGCGGGAGCACATCGACCGTCTGCTGCGTGACCTGAAAGACCGGGAGAAGCAGGTAGTGATCCTGCGGTTCGGCCTGGAGGACGGGCACCCCCGTACTCTGGAGGAAGTCGGCCGGGAGTTCAATGTAACGAGGGAACGTATCCGCCAGATCGAAGCCAAAGCCCTGCGGAAGCTTAGGAATCCTATCCGCAGCAAGCAGATCCGGGAGTTTCTCCAGTAAACGTACTGCCTTGCCGGAAATGGCAGAAGCACCGGCCGGACAGAACAGTCATCAGAAAGTGTAGTCATCAGAAGATTTACAAAAACAGGCGCGGCAGCCGGAAAGCTGCCGCGCATTTGTAATTATAGTAGAATAAACTCTTTTTCCAGGATGGCGTATTCCTGCGGGCCGAGGTCGATGATCTCTGCCTTGCCGGCGGTGGCTTCCGTGATTTCCGACTGGAAGCGGGCTGCTTCTTCCTCGGGAACCAGATAGGTCAGGAGTACATCTACGCCGTATTCACTTTCCAGAGGCTGGTACCCTCGGCTTCCGGCAATATACTGCAGCTTCCCCACACTGTTGTAATCACAGGAAATGGCCAGTCTGCGCCCGGGAATTTTGTCCAGCAGAATGCAGGAAGCCAGGCCTTCTTTCGCGGCCCGCCCATAGGCGCGGACCAGGCCGCCGGTGCCTAAAAGCACCCCGCCGAAATAGCGGGTGACGACCACCATGGCATTCCGTACGCCGGACCCGGTCAGTACATCCAGAATCGGCCGTCCGGCTGTGCCGGCGGGCTCCCCGTCGTCGCTGCATCGGGTGATTTCGTTGTGATCCCCCAGGACGAATGCGGAACAATGATGTTTTGCATCCCAGTATTTTTTCCGGATGGATTCAAGGAAGGCCGAGGCTTCTTCTTCGGAAGAAACGGCTGCCACATCCGCCAGAAAGCGGGATTTCTTTTCCACAATTTCTCCCTGACCGCCTTCATAGATAAATTTCGGATATTCAGCCATTTTTCGGATCCTTTCGTGCATATTCGGTGGGAATGCAGACGCGCGCAGGGAAAGATGTTTCGTATCGCACGCTTCGCGGATGTTGATAATACCCCTGAACGTAACGTAACATAACCCGGGCTGCCCGGTCAACCTTATTTCCGGGGGAAACTTCCATCCCCTGTCTATTCACAACGCTGTCGATAAGACAGAACAGATGAAGACCAGTGAAAAACTGCTGCGGGTTTTCGTCCTGCTGTGAATAGTTACGAATGTACTTTATTTATCACGGAAGGTTTGCTATAATATAAGAACTCGGCTTTTGCGGCGGCATCCTGCCGCAATGCCGGTTCAGACAAGAAGACAGCCCTAAGAGGAGCAAGATATGAACTTAGGAGAATACGGAGCCAGGAAAAAACTGCAGTCCCTGCAGTCTACCGGCAGAAAGGTACGCACTAAATCTCTGCTGGTTGTTGTGCGGGTTGCTTTTTTTGCGGTCCTTCTGGCAATAGTCATAGGCATCGCCGGGGGCTACGGCGTAGTAAAGGGAATCATTGCGGATTCCCCGGATATGCGGACGATTGACGTATCCCCGCAGGGGATCGCCACTACTGTCTATAACGCAAGAGGCGACCAGATCCAGACGTTGGTGGCTTCAGGCGCCAACCGTGACCCGGTAAGCCTGGACAAGGTTCCGGAGGATCTCATCAACGCTTTCGTGGCCATTGAGGATTCCCGCTTCTGGTCGCACCAGGGCGTTGATATGAAGGGTATGATCCGCGCGATGATCCTGGGAGCCCGCAGCGGCTTCCGGAGAACGCAGGGTGCCAGTACTATTACCCAGCAGCTGATCAAAAACAGTGTGTTCTCCGGCGGTGCGGAATCCGGCGTCGGAGCGAAAGTGATCCGGAAAATTCAGGAGCAATATCTGGCCATCGCCCTGGAAAAGGTGATGAGCAAGAAGAAGATCCTGGAGAACTATCTGAATACCATCAACCTGGGAGCCAACTGCCTCGGCGTACAGGTCGCATCCAAGCGTTATTTCGGAAAAGATGTCAGCGAGCTGACGCTTTCGGAATGCGCCGTGATCGCAGGCATCACACAGAACCCGGTAAAATATAATCCCATCACCCATCCGGAAGACAACTCGGAAAAACGGGAGATCGTCCTGCGGTATATGGTGGATCAGGGATATATCACCAAAGAACAGCAGCAGGAAGCCCTGGCGGATGACGTTTACACCCGCATCCAGATCGTAAACAACAAGATCAAGGAAAAGGGCGACAATATTTATTCGTACTTCGTGGACAGACTGATTACCGAGGTACAGCGGGACCTGGTGGACAAGTGCGGCTATACCAAGGAGCAGGCTTCCCAGCTGCTGTACTCCGGCGGGCTGGAGATCTACACCACGCAGGATCCGGAAATTCAGGCCATCGTGGATGAAGAGATTTCCAATCCGGAGAACTACGAGGATGTGGATAATAAGTATTCCTTTACCTACTATCTGGCTGTGAACCGGGACGGTGAAGCCCTGTTCTTCAACGAAGGAAACATCCGCCAGACGCTGGAAATCACGCTGAACTTTGACGAGGAAAGCGGCATTTATGACTCCGTGAAGCGCTTCAAAAACGCAACCCTGGT
>CACZQT010000188.1 GCA_902783295.1 uncultured Lachnospiraceae bacterium | reverse complement strand
ATAGACTCCGATCGGTGTCTGGGCGCAGCCCTCTTTGTGGTCCGCATCCAGGCAGAGTCCGTTCAGGCCCACAAAGCCTGGGGTGGAAAGAAGCTGCTTCCAGTTTCCCGCATTATCCCGCTGGTGCATCGAGATGGTCGCGGTGGTCTTGTCCATGCCAAGGCCGGCGACCACGAAGAGCTGGGTCACATCCTCATCCTGCGCCGCGGGGAGGTCCACCACCCACGCAGGGGAATCCGCCACATGCTGGATGCTGGCATGGAGCCCGTCCGGGCTTTCCTCCGCCAGCACGGTGCCGGTCAGGGCCAGCGCCATAATCAGTGCAGCCAGGATCAGTATTCTTTTCTTCATGGGTTGTCTTCTCCGTTCCATATCTTTCAACCGGGGAACGTGAAGCAAACGTCAGCGCTTCATGCCGATGATGGAGGCAGCAACCCAGCCTGTCCTGCCGTCATCCAGCAGAACCTGAACAAAGTTCCTGCCGGATTCCGGATCGTACACCAGCTCATCCGTGATGGTATCAATGATCGTGCCATTCGGGATATGCCCAATCTGCTTGGAACCTTTCCGGGCCTCTTTACGGAGCGCCGCGTCCAGACCATCAACGCCGGTATTGATCTTGCGATGGACACCACCAGTGACCTGGGCGGCTTCTTCAGCATTCAGCATTTTCCTGTTGTTTTCCATTTTTTTAATCTCCTTTTCCGATCATTTTTTTTGATGGGATTTAACATCCTCATTATATCATACGTTTCATGTTTCTTGTATGGCAGTACAAAAATATTTTTATAAGGTATTTGGCTTTGCTGCCGGACCGCATAACAGTGCATCCACGGACAGCGGAACCAGTGCGGCAACCCACCGTGCCACACAATATTTACATTTTCGGGGGAAATGAGGGAAGCGTCCATTCTTGTGAAGAAAATTGATGTATGTTAGAATGCATTATCAGGAAATCCGGCTCTGCAGCCTGGCTCATGCGTAAAGCACCGGGAACGGCGGCGCGGGAGGCTGGCAGCTGCCGGATGCCAAAAAGGAAAGAGAGAAGCGATATGATGAAAAGAACATGGAGACGCTTTTTCTCCATGCTGGTGCTGGCCGTATTCACTGTTTTTGCGGCGTGCGCGGAAGGCGTGATCGTGATCAACGAGGACCTGCCCTCTCTGTCACAGGAAGAGACCCAGGAGATGGTTTCCGAGGTGACGGAAGAGTATTTTCAGGACCCGGATATTGCCGCGGAACTGGAACAGGAGATCGGGATACGCCAGATCGGGGATCCCTTTGACGAGGAAGAAGGAAAGGTCATGAGCCTCGGCACCCTCGTGCATGAGGGGCATACCATGCAGTGCCTGATAGATGTCATCGGGGAGCCGGGAGAGAACGGGAAATATCCTCTGTATATCACGCTGCATGGGGGCGGCGAGGGCGAGCCGGAAGGCAACGACAGCCAGTGGTTTATGATGTATGATTACTACCGGGAAGCGGTGCACAGCGGCATCTACGTCGCCTGCCGCGGGATCACAGACACGTGGGACCTGCATTTCAGGCCCGAGTCCTATCCGCTGTACGACCGGCTGATAAAGGCCATGATCCATATGTACGACGCCGATCCCAACCGGGTGTACCTGCTGGGCTTTTCCGCCGGCGGGGACGGCGTATACCAGATCGCGGCGCGGATGACGGACCGGTTTGCTGCTGCCAATATGTCCTCCGGCCATCCCAACGGGATATCCCTGCGCAACCTGCTCAACTGTCCTTTCAGTATCCAGGTGGGTGTGCGGGACTATTACAGCGAAGACGCCCTTCGCTGTGTACGCGGGGCGGAGTATGAGCAGGTGCTGACAGGATACCATGAGCTGCTGGAGGAAGGCTACGAGCATCAGGTGCTGGTGCACGTGCCGGAAGGCCATAACTACGACGATTATTCCTCCGGACATGAGTCCGAAGTGCTGGCCGACCCCGCCGCCTTCGCGGATCCCGCTATCGTGGAGGGCATGCTGCATTCCTTTGAGGAAGCGTACGATACGATCGTCGGGCAGGAAGACAGCGGACTGTCTTATTATCCCGCGGAAGTGAACCCTGCTTT
>CACZQT010000187.1 GCA_902783295.1 uncultured Lachnospiraceae bacterium | reverse complement strand
TTTTTCCTTTACTGTCAGTATTATAGACAAAGCAGTTTACTTAAAATGTCTGAAATGGTATATTTGTATCAAATAAATAGTCCGGAGCATGAGATCCCGTCTGATCTTACATCCAATGCCGCGAAACATTCTGGTTCAGCTTAAAAATTGACTGTTCAGTCAGAAAGAAGGGTGTTATGAAGAGTACAGGTAGAAAGAGTTTCTTATTCATCTGGACGTTCCTTCTGCTGTTTGCCGTGCTGCCTGCAGCGAAGACGGCGGCGAAAACGAAACCGGTGATAGCTCTCACATCGGTTCCCGCCTACGGAGAAACCTCCTATGTCAAGGGCGTCGTGTATACAGAAGACGGGAGCAGCTTTAAGGCTTCGAAGTACCGGATCAGCCTGTATCTGCAGCTCTCCGAGAATGGTACATACTGGGTAAAACCCACGTATGATCAGCCTTATGCGACTGTCTCCGGTTCAGGGGCTTTCTCTGTACAATATGCTACCGGAGGGTATGATATAGAAGCTTTAATCCTTCATATCATGCTGATTCCGTCCAGCTATACGCCGGACAGCAATTTTGAAGCCACCCGCCAGAAGGCTGTCGATTATGTGAAGGTGACAAGGACCAAAAAGGGCGGTATTACCGTAGATCCTGAAAGAACGCCCGGCCAGAAAAAGATTACGAAGGAATTTTCTTCCGGTCTGAAGGTATCCAAAAAGAAGATTGCGGTCAATGTGGGCTTTTATCAGGAAGGGAATCCGAACTATGGCTCACCGGTTACGAAAACCGCCATTAAGAAACAGCTGAACGCGGTAAAGAAATATGCGGACACGGTACGCTTCTACAGCAGCACGGGCGATGTGGCGGCTGCCTATAAGATTGCTCATGACATGGGCTTTAAGGTGGTGGGTACCGCATGGCTTTCAGGGAAAGATACCGCAGCGGATAAAAAAGAACTGGACGGCCTGATCGCTCTCTGCAATAAGGGGTATGTCCAGGTAGCCTGTGTGGGAAGCGAGACGCTGCTCCGCGGGGATCTGACGTCATCGAAACTGATTAAATATATAAAGTATGTCCGGAAGAACCTGAAGAAATCCGTCCGGAGTAAGGTGGCAGTAACTACGGCAGATGATCTGGATAAGCTTCTGGCCAATGATAAGGTCTGCAAAGCCTGTGACATTCTCGCCGTGAACAATTATCCTTTCTGGGGCGGCATCACCATTAAACGGGCTGTGGAAGCGTTTGCCAGGAATATTGAGACCATTCAGCAGGCCTATCCTACGAAGGAAATCCTCATATCAGAAACCGGCTGGCCTACAGCGGGCGATACCAATGGGAAAGCCAAGCCTTCGGAAAAGAACGCGGCCAAGTATTTTTCAGGGGTCAGGGCATGGTCCCTCAAGACCAAAACAGTGGTTCTGTGGTTTGACGCGGCGGACGAGCCCTGGAAGGAAACCGCGGAAGGTTCTGTGGGAAGCCACTGGGGCCTGATGAAGAAGAACTTTAAACTGAAATCAGCTTTTAAGAAACTCGCAATTTTCAAGTAAATACAGTCAGTATGAAACCTGCTCCGCAATCGGTGCTCCGACCCTTATGGGAGAATCGCTTGCGGAGCAGGCTGGTATGGCGGAGAATTGACGGGACCGGAAATTCAGCCGGTTCCTGAGAGAGGAATGAATTCATATGGAATATCAGGGTATTCAGAAGATTCACGAGGGCAGATTCATTACCCGTTATGATATACATTATCTGACTGGGGAAGGGCATACGAAGACTTATGAAATTGTCAGCCGGAACCGCAATATTCAGACGCTGGAAGAGCTGCAGAATAAAACACCGGATTCGGTTGTGATGATTCTTACAGATGAGAGCGGTGACCGGATTCTGCTCAACCGGGAATACCGGATGGCGATGGCGCAGTGGATCTATAATTTCCCCGCCGGACTGATTGATCAGGGCGAGACGCCGGAGGAGAGTGCACGAAGGGAACTTCGTGAGGAAACCGGGCTGGTTCTGACACGTATAGATGATATTCTGGACAACAGCTACAGCGCAATCGGCTTCTCGAATGAGAGAAATGTATGTGTGTTTGGGACTGCAGCCGGGGAATTCCGGAAAAGCGTGTTTGATGATGAGGAAATAACCCCCGGCTGGTACACAAAGGAGGAGCTGCGCAAACTCCTTCGTACCGGGGCATTTGCAGCCAGAACACAGGCATACTGCTATGCGTGGGCATTTACAGACTGAGGAAAACAGCAGTAGCCCGGGAATTGCAGAACTATGCTGCAAAAGGCAGGAGTGTCCTTTATACCATTGCTGATATGAGTGAATGAATATGAAAAAGAAGAGTAAGATATCAGGCCGATTAGTGAGTTTTCTGCTGGCATTGACTTTAGTATGTCCTGATGCAGCTCAGGGAATCGTAATTACGCCTTTGGAAGAGGAGACAGAGAATGTTTCTTCAGACTCCGGTGATTCCATTGTCATCGAACCGCTGGAACCCGAAGAGGAAGCCGGATCACAGGATAATCTGTCTGACGCGGTGCGGTTTGCGGAAACGGGGATTTTACCGTTCGAACAGAAAGATTATCTTACTCCTTATGATGTTTTCAGCGATGATTATCAGGACTGGTATATTGACCAGCATCTGTCTTATATCGACAGTTTCGAATACCGGAATAATGTTATGAATACTCCGGGTTCAGAAGCCGGTATGATTGCGGATGCTTTTGACAGTGCACTCATGGCGGGGTGGAACAACGCCTGGCAGTCAACTGCTTTTGTCATGAATGTGATCGGGGGAGACGATATCAGCTTTGAGGATCCGATTGAACTGATTGTCAGCACCAAGATGGCGGAAACCATTTCCAGCAAAGAGTATGGGGAGCTGTTCGCCAGAAATTATTATAATGCAGTTGATTTGCTGCTGCAGTTCCTGGCTGTACTCCCGGAGGCTCCTATTACCAAGCTGGGAGTGGACGTAGCGGTGGCGGGAAGCCCAGGTCAGCTGGGGGACTACGCCGGAATGCTGCAAACCTTCAGAACAGCGCTGGAACAGGCAGACCTGGCAGGGGATGCCACCGACCTGATGAAAAGCAGTGAGAACGTGCTCACGCGTCTCGATGATATGTTCAAAGATGCGTTTCCCTCTGGTTTAACGCAGGAATTTATACAGGGTGTTAAACTGTACTGGAAGTTTGGTGACAGTGTAATAGATTTCAGCAGTGCCGGTTTCCACGAATTTACCCGGGCGATAGTTCTCTGGCAGGCTTATCAGCAGACAAGTGAAAGCTGGATCAATTTCTGGACTATGGTTATGGCAGAAGCTGCTGTGGAATCGGGCAGTGAGCATGGGCGGCTGATCAAACTTTCCAATACCGGAGACATTGCGGATGAGATTGAAAAGAACCTGGCGGATGTGCAGAAGGCGAAGGAAAGCTGTTCTCTGGATTATGTGCTGCAGCGTACGGACGAAAAAATGACGGCAGTCATGGCGGCAGAGACTATTGAAATAGGTGCCACCTTATTGCATGAAATGCTGCCGCCCACCAGCAAACTCAGAGCTGTTATGGATGCAACCAAGCTGACGCATGAACTCATCAATGTACTGACAAACATGGATGACATGACCTACTATGGCCAGCTGGCTTTTGGTTCTGCAGAACTGACACGGTGCGCTTCTTTTGCTTTAAGCCTGGCAGCTGAAGAATTGAGGGCGGAGCAGGATTATGAAAGTGCCCATTATTTTGACGAAGCCTTCCATTATTATAAAAGTCTGATTCTTTCAACATTGGATTACACGACTGCCTATGATAAGTGCATTACCGAAGCCTGGCTTTATCCTGTTGTAAGCCGTCTGGCTGTTGTGAATCCCCAGTATATGGCCAGACGCTGGACCGGGAAGGAAGCGGAAACCTCGCCTAAAGAAGAGGAATTGAAAACCCTTGCAGCGATCCGGGGAATCTGGGCTGCGCGGGAATGCCATATGAAATCTCAGCTGGAAGTAATAGCAGAGAACAGAAATCTCTGGGACCCGCTGCGGGATTCGGAATCCTATACCAGTTATTATTCTATGGCAGTTACTGACATGAACAACAATGGCTGCCTGGAGGTTATTACCGCCTGGACAATGGGAAGCGGATCATTTACCAGCTTCAAAATGTATGAAGTAGATGCATCCGGAACAGCCCTGATCCCCTGCAGCATCGATGCTGAAAAGTTCCAGCCGGACATGGGCTGGGACGAGGCTGTGGATGTGTTCCGGGAAAACGACAGCTATTGGATGCTTTTCCGGGATTATCTCCGCAACGGGTGGGCAGAAAATCTGAATGTTTCGGAGATTCTCAGCCTCAGAGAAGGAGGTTTTGACGCGGAAATCCTGGGACTGGTGCTGACCAATAATTTCCAGGATGGCTCGTCCACGGTCGCTTATTACGACGGGAACAACCAGGAGATTACGGAGGAGATGTTTGACAGGCTTGGTGAAGCCCGGTTCCCGGATGCGGAAAAAGGAACCATGACTTTCCGCTGGATCAGTCATGAAGAGATTGATGAGAAGGATCCGCTTCCGGCACTGCTGGATTCCTGGCAGGGATTCGGGTGTGATCTGTTCTGATATGTCCTGACCGGTGATGACTCCCGCCTCTACAGGTGAGAG
>CACZQT010000186.1 GCA_902783295.1 uncultured Lachnospiraceae bacterium | reverse complement strand
TCGGGGTGAAGGGATTCGAACCCCCGGCCCCATGCTCCCAAAGCACGTGCGCTACCAGACTGCGCTACACCCCGGTGCATCCTTCCCACGGTTGTTCCCGCAGGCGACTCCGTTAATATACACGACTTTTCCTCATTTGTCAATCACGTTTTGCAAAAAATTAGAAATTTTGTGCTGTTTTTTCACCGTCGTTCTTCTGTCCCCCGGAGGCCGCCTTTTCCGCATAAACGCGGAAGGCCCGGCATCGCCGGGCCTTCCCTGTTCGCCTTTAAGCCTTTTTCGGTTCGGGATCCCCGCCCAGCTTCATGGCAATAACACAGCCCACAGCCAGTGTCACCACGGACGCCACGCAGATCCATACATTAAAGCCTTCATAAATGCTCTTATCCATCAGGATCACTACAGGGGAAGCGGCCACCATGCCCAGGATCCCGCAGTAAGTGATTCCCTTCCACTTTTTCATCAGCACTTCGATCAGCTTTGCAATGCCGAAGATTCCAAGCACAATACCCAGGGCAAAAGGAAGCAGAATACCGATATGCTGAAGCAGGGCGCTCCAGTCCCCGCCGGTCAACGCTTTCACCGCTCCCGGAATCGCCTCCGTCACAACTGGCTCATAGAATCCCAGGGTCTTGAGAATCATGCTGCCGCTGACGCCGGGAATCACCATGGCCGCGGAACAGATCGCTCCAAGCAGCAGCATCAGCAGCACCGTGCCGATATTCAGGGAAACCTCAGCCACGTTCTCCTTTTCGATCAGCTTCAGGACGACCACCACTGCGAAAAACACAATGAAGGTTACGATTCCCTGCCAGCCGATCTTCTCCCCTTTCATCTCTCTGAGAATAAAGGGGAGGCTGCCCAGAATCAGGCCGATAAACAGCGTATTCGTCGGCAGCGGATAATCTCCGAAGGCCTTCTTCAGGGCGAAGGAGCCAATCAGAATGGCAGCCACCATGCCCACCAGAAAGGGCAGCAGGATTTTGAAGCATTCCTTAAACTTCTTCAAAAGATGATTGATACAGTAAATCAGCTTGTCATAGATGCCCATGGAAACCATCATCGTGCCGCCGGATACTCCCGGAATCACGTTGGCAAGGCCGATGACCGCTCCGCGAAGCACATCCAGAAACCATTTCATCGCTCATATCCTCCGTCTTCAAACCAATCCTCATCGTCCTCCGGCTCGAAGGAAGCCGCAAGGTTCTCCGGCGCAAACCGCGGGTCAGACGCCAGAAAACGAAGCTGATCCCGGGAAACAACGGTATCCGTTCCCAGACAGTCCCGGCAGCGGTACCCGCATTCCGGGCAGACACAGCCCAGGATATCGCTGTCCGCCTGAATCATATAGGTTCCGCAGGCTTTGCAGCTGCAGCGCATTCCTCTTCCTCCCTTCGGAAAAACACGGGCCATTATAACAGATATTCTCTTTTTCTTCAATGGCCTGAAGACACAGAAAATGGGGGCCGCACCGCGGCCCCCGGGGAAAGGGGGATATATCAACTGCCCGTGATTGTCAAGCTTCGGGCTCCAGAAGGCCCAGATTCCCGTCCTTGCGCAGATAGAGAACATTGGTTCTTTCCGTATCAATGTTCACAAAGGCGAAGAAGTTATGGCCCAGAAGCTCCATCTCTATAATGGCGTCCTCCACACTCATCGGGCGGACGGGGAAGGTCTTTTTCCGAACGATCTTCCGCTCCTCCTCCTCCGGAGCATCCTCTTCGATATACTCGGGAATCTCAGCGAAGGCTTCCTCTCTCAGATTCTTGCCCAGCTTGGTTCTGTGCTTGCGGATCTGGCGTTCCATTTTGGCCAGCGCCTGATCTATGGCCAGGAAAAGGTTATCATCCGCGGATGATTCACTGCGCAGAATGACGTTTTTCCCCATGGGAACCGTGATTTCAACCACCCGGCGGTCGTTTTTCTCCTTCCTCATCCGGATCTGCATTTCTGTTTCCGGCCAGAGATAGCGGCCCATGGTTTCGGTCTTTTTTTCAATACGCTTGGTGATCGCTGGCGTCACGGACATATTTCTTGCGGTGATGGAGAGTTTCATAAATCCTTTGGACTCCTTTCAATTCTGAAGATAAGCAAAAACTGACGGAACACAGTCCTGATCTTCAGGCTGCTCCGCCGAAAATGTGTGCCATGGGGACCACATCCCTCCAATGTCTTTCTGTTGTAACAGTTCGACACTTTTTTCCGGATTCCTGCTGATTATTTGTATTATTTCAGAAATTTATCAACCATTTAAACCATGACTGATTTTGATCCGAAAGCAGCCGCCGGGAACAGGAAAACGGGCGGGGAATCATTGGCTCCCCACCCGTTCAGCTGTATAGTTTATCCGAGGGTTATAATCACATGATGTGTTTTTCCGTCGCCGCAGGCCGGCAGCACATTGCCCTCCAGCTTCTGCCCATCGATTTCCGCCTGCTTCACGCCGCGGCAGACATGATCCGGGTTTTTAATCTCAATGTCGTATACCGCGCCGCGGAAGCGCCTGCTGACCTTGTAGCCGTCCCAGGTATGCGGAATGCAGGGATCGATCTTCAGGCCGTCCCAGTCAGGCTTGATACCGAGGATGTAGTTGCTGATCACATAGAAGTTCCAGGCAGCCGTACCGGTCAGCCAACTGTTCTTGGCCTGGCCGAAGTTCTTCGCGTCCTTGCCCGCGATCATCTGGCTGTAAACATAGGGCTCCATCTTGTGCAGGTCGGAGATTTCCTCGCGCCAGGCGGGAGCGATCCGGCTGTACAGGT
>CACZQT010000185.1 GCA_902783295.1 uncultured Lachnospiraceae bacterium | reverse complement strand
TATTTATTATTTTTGAAAGCACTGCCTGCAATGGATTTTACCTTATAGGAAACCCCGTTCACGTTCACGGAAGCCGGAATCGTAACCGAAGTCTGTGCCCCGGTATAATTCCGGTAGATCACTGCCGTACCGCCGCCGGTTACCTCATAGACCGCAGAATTATAGAAAAGCCTGGTTCCATCGGAAACAGCAGCCGAAGGTTTCTCCTCCGGTTTCGTATCTGCCTCCGTTTCTGTCTGCCCCGGATCTGTCTGTGCTTTATTCCGGGTCAGCCACAGCGAATAGGCGCCGCCTCGTTTATTCAATACTTTCTCGCCCGTGAGTTCATCATAGAAAACAGCCGCATAGTAACGCCCCTCTTTCAGTTCCACTTCCAGCGGTGAATCTATCCTGCTGTCGTATATTGCCCTTTTTCCTACTACGGTTTCCCCGTTCTCCCGGTACAGTGCAGCCTGAAGGCAGCCTTCTCCGGCGGCGCTTGCATAAAACTTAGCTCCTTCCTGACCTACCGTAAAAGAATACCAGTCTTCGGGGTCATCTCCCAGGAAAGAAATATAGCCGGTCTGGTTGTCTTCCATAGGAGCCGCTGTCTGTTTGCTGTTATTGGATCCTTTCAGATCATCTTCCTGCAGGGACGAATATGCGGCAAAATACTCTATCGTCAGATTCGTTTCCGTGGCCTGATAGCAGTCGCCGTCATAATAGTGATGGAGCCGCAGATAATAGGTTCCGGCCGGAAGAGTTCCTCTGAACAGATTCAATTCCGTCGCACGGTATGACACCAGGGACCGCCGATGAGTGCACACCACAGTCTTCCTGTCTCCCTTCAAAAGGTCATAACTGACTGCGGAAAAAGAATCCCCGCGGGTTATCATTGGCAGCGTTATTCTCAGCCAGATTTCCGATGTGTAGGCAAAATACATTTTCACATACACATCCCTGGAAGTTTCAGGACCGGTATAAGCATGGTGATATCCTGCGAACATATCCTTTTCTTCCATGATCAGGAGAAATGGATCCGATTTCTTCGGACTCGAAATATAGCCGCCACTGCCCACCGGCAGGTTCAGTGATATTTCCTGTGCAGCGAAGGCTTTTTCCGGCCGTGCCGAAAAAACCGTAAGAATCAGTAAGAGTCCCAGCAGCCATACAGCCGGCTGCAGAACTGCTGAAAAGCTACCTTTTTCAGAATGTTTTTCTCTCATCATATCCATCTCCCTGCGCTCATGCGCTTCATCGGCTGAAACTACCTGTTTCTTTTTTATCAGCTCTGCATGATTCACTTACGTCCGGAATTCCGCAGATTGCTTTCACACTTCTTCTATTTGTCTTTCCCGGCCTGTCCTTCAGACTCTTTGTATTCCCCGTACCCCTGTTCTTCCAGTTCATCGTAAGGAATAAAGCGCAGGGCGGCAGAATTGATGCAGTAACGCAGACCGCCGGCTTCCTCCGGTCCATCCTCAAACACATGCCCCAGATGGGATCCCGCCTGGCTGCTCCGGACTTCGGTCCGGAGCATTCCATAGGAGGTATCGAGGTTTTCCTGCAGTACATTCTCTCCAATGGGTTTTGTGAATGCCGGCCAGCCGCAGCCGGAATCGTATTTATCCCGGGAGGAAAACAACGGTTCACCGCTTACGATATCCACATAGATTCCATCCTCGAAAAAATCATCGTATTTTCCGGAAAAAGCGGGCTCTGTAGCCGCATGCCTGGTCACCTCAAAAGCCAGGCTGCCGATACGCTGCCTGAGCTCTTCTTCGGATTCCTCAGACGGTTCCTCCTGCTTTTGCTTTCCAAGCTGAAAATACGAGGCCGGAATGTGGCAGTATCCTCCCGGATTTTTGTCCAGATATTTCTGGTGATATTCTTCCGCCGGGAAGAAGTTCCTCAGCGGTTCCACCTCCACAGCCAGTTTCTGCCCCGCTTTCTGTTCCTCCGTTTCATACACCTTGCGGATCTCCTCCAGCTGGGTTTCATCCGTATAATAAATCCCGGTCCTGTACTGGATTCCGACATCATTTCCCTGCCGGTTGACCGATACGGGATCGATCACCATGAAATAATATTCCAGGAGCCTGGTCAGGGAAATCCTCTCCGGATCGTAAACCACCCGGACTGTTTCGGCATGCCCGCTGTCATTACAAACATCCCGGTAACCGGGCGATGCAGTGGGTCCGTTGGCATACCCGGTTTCCGTCTCCAGCACGCCCTCAAACTGATCCAGGAACTTCTGCACGCCCCAGAAACAGCCGCCTGCCAGATAAATCATATGTGTCTCCATCGCTTCATCTCCTGTCAGTTCCGCTTCATTCTGCGCTTCGGTTATACCCTGTCCGCTATGCAGAACAGCACCGGTCTCTTGCTTCTCTTCTGCCCCAACCGGTGTGACTGAAAATACCGCAAGAAGAGCTGCTGCCAGAAACAGGCTCCAGATTTTCATACTTACCGCACTCCTTAAAATGAATCCACAGCAGCCTGTGTGATCACGTTCTGCCTGTTCTTCTTAAGTATAGCTCAGAAACAGTATACAGGAAAGCGTAAAATGCAGCTTGTTTTTTCGCGGCGGAAGTCTTTTGCAGAAAACTCTATGAAAAAAAGAAGCTCTTTCCGTAATCAATACGGGTTTACTCATACCAGCTGCAATGATATAATCAATTCGGCCCGTGATAATGTGATCAATTCGGCCTGAAATAATGTGATCAATCCGGCCCGCGATACGGATCATAGAAAGGCGAAAGGAAAATGAATCTCAAAAAAGGACTGTCTTTTGTTGCTTTTGGCTTTCTCTTTCTGTTGGTAAATCTGAATCTGACGCTCAATGGAACAACCGTCAATTGTACGCCGGATTTCATAGGCTTTATCCTTTTCTTCCTTGCCTTTGACGCCTTGGGCAGTTATACCCAGGGAAAAGGATATCTGAAATGGATCTCTCTGCTGCTGGTGATCTTAAGCGGGGCACAGTGGCTGCTGAAGACCCTGAGGCCTGAGCTGTCAGGCTTCAGTTTGCTCAACGGCGTCACTGCCCTTCTTTCGGCGGTTTATATGTTCCTGCTGTTCGGCATACTGGAAGCCATTGCCGGGGATTTCAATTCGCCCCGTGAATCTACCTTAAGCGTATTAAAGTATGTCAATTTACTGGTCTATGTTCTGCTTGCATTCTTCAGCCTGCAGTCCGGCACAGGCATATCTCTGAACTCAGCCTCATCACTGGTTCTGATGCTGGGAGCCATCGGCCTGGTTTCAGCCATTGTGACCCTGGTGGTACTGTTTAAACTGCGCAATGAAATCCGCAGGCTTTGATTGTGCCTGAGAAAGGGAATTACGTGTTTTACCAGATCAGAGAAAAACTAACGCCCTGTACGGAAGAGGACGCGCTGAAGGGTGCGGCCTCTTCCATTCCGTATGTCGCAGTGCTGAGCCCGGAGAGCTGGCAGAAGATGGGCGAACGCTTCGATATGGGCATCGATCTGGATATGAATCCTTCCGATATTCTGGAAACAAAAGCGATCGTCAATTATGATTCACTGACAGGGACTTTTCACATTCCCAGACGTTCCGATCCGGACGGGCGGCCTCACCGCTTCGCCTTTGCCCTGGATGAAAAAGGCATTGTCTTTATTGAAACCGGAACGTATGCTTCGGATATTCTCCAGAAAATACAGAAGACCATGAAATGGAAGCTTCCTTCCCTGGAACGTTTTCTGTACGATTTTCTGGAAAAAATCATACAAAAGGATCTGTCCCTCCTGAGCCGTACGGAAGAAGAACTCAGCATTCTGGAAGATGAGATCATAAACGGGGAGCACTCTTCTTTTCCCGAACGTCTCCGGGAAATCCGCAGCAATCTGATGGCACTCCGGGTTCACTACGAGCAGATGATCGACCTGGGGCAGGAACTGGAGGAGAATGAAAACGGTTTCTTTGACCACTCGAACCTGCGGTTCTTCCGGCTTTTTACGGAACGGGTCATGCGCCTGCAGGATCAGACAACGTCCCTCCGGGATTACACCGTTCAGCTGCGGGAACTGTTTTCCACGCAGGTGGACATCCGGCAGAACCGCATTATGACAATCCTGACAGTAATAACCGCCATCTTTATGCCCCTTACCCTCATCGCCGGCTGGTACGGGATGAACTTCATCTACATGCCGGAGCTGAAATCGCCGTTC
>CACZQT010000184.1 GCA_902783295.1 uncultured Lachnospiraceae bacterium | reverse complement strand
CGTTTTGACAGCTTCACGTTATTTCGGCGACAGGGCTTTCTACCGCAGGGTGCTGCAGATTGCCATTCCGATTATGATCCAGCAGGGCATCACGAATTTTGTCGGTCTCCTGGACAATGTCATGGTCGGCAGACTGGGCACAGACCCCATGTCCGGGGTAGCCATTGTCAACCAGCTCTTTTTTGTTTTTAATCTCTGCATTTTCGGAGGCCTCTCCGGTATCGGGATTTTTACCGCTCAGTTTTACGGAAAAGGGGATGAAAAAGGCGTACGCTATACCTTCCGTATGCAGGTCATCCTCTCCTTTCTCCTGAGCGCCGCCGGGATCCTTCTGTTCCTGACGTTCGGGGACCGTCTGATCTCTCTTTACCTGCACGATACGGCAGACGGCGGCAATATCCGGGAGACTTTCCGTCAGGCAAAGCTGTACCTGGCTGTCATGTATGCCGGAATGCTGCCTTTCGCCCTGACCCAGACCTATTCATCCACCCTCCGCAACACAGGAGAAACCGTGATCCCCATGCGTGCAGGGATCACAGCCGTTCTGGTAAATCTGGCAGGAAACTATGTCCTGATTTACGGGAAATTCGGGGCACCCGCCCTTGGCGTAGCCGGCGCGGCAGCCGCTACGGTACTCTCCCGCTTTGTGGAGCTTTCCATTGTCGGCATATGGACGCACCGCCATACAAAGCGAAACCGTTTTGTCATCGGCGCATACCGGAACCTCTTCGATGTTCCGGGCAGCCTGGTGCGGCGGGTCGTCCCAAAGGCTTTCCCGCTTCTGGTAAATGAAGCGCTCTGGGCCGGCAGCATGGCTATCCTGAACCAATGTTATTCCCTGCGCGGTCTTTCAGCCGTAGCTGCCATGAATATTTCCTCCACAATTTCGAACCTTTTTAATATTTCCTTTATCGCCATGGGAAATGCCATCGCCATTCTTCTGGGGCAGATCCTGGGAACGGGAAATATCTCTAAAGCAAAAGAAGAAGCCGTCAGACTGACTGTTTTTTCCATTCTGCTCTGTGTCGCGACCGGTATTCTCCTCTTCTTCACCGGAGGAGCGTTCCCGCAGATCTACAATACTTCGGATGAAATCCGGCACATGGCCGCATCCGTGATCCGGATCGGGGCTTTGCTCATGCCCCTGCATGCCTACGCCAACGCCACCTATTTTACCCTTCGCTCCGGCGGCAAAACCGTGATTACGTTCCTTTTCGACTCCTGTTTCTGCTGGGTCGTCTTTATCCCGGTCGCCTTTTTCCTGGCGCACTATACCAGCCTGCCGGTTCCGCTTATGTTCCTGATCGTTGAATCCTTCAACCTGCTCAAATGCATCCTCGGCTTTTTCATGGTAAAAGCCGGAACATGGGCACAGGACCTGACAAAATACGGCGAAGAATGAGGAAGACAGAGGGACAGTCCCCTTGTCCCGTCCTGGGACAAGGGGACTGTCCCTCTGTCTCTCTGCCTGCAGCGGTGCGGCCTCCCTCTGTGAGGGAGGCCGCGCATGTTAATCATTTGCTTTTATGCTCATTTTTACTTTCCGGACACGGCGTTCTTCCACTTCCAGTACTGCAACTTCCAGATTCTGATAAGTAAATGTACTGCCGGCTTCCGGGAAACCGTCCAGCATCTCTATGCACCAGCCGCCGACGGTCTCACTTTCAAAGTCAAATACATCCTCATCCCAGTCCAGCAGATCCATCAGCTCCGAAACGGGCGTATCCCCGTCCAGTTCATAGGTTCCGTCCGGCTGTTCTACGATGTTTTCTTCTACGACGTCTGTTTCGTCCCAGATTTCTCCCACCAGCTGTTCCAGGACGTCCTCCATGGAAAGAACACCCAGCGTGCCGCCGTATTCATCCGTTACAATTGCCAGATGCTGCTTGGCGTCCCGAAGAATCTGCAGCACGGCAGGCAGCTTCATGGTCTTATACACATAGCAGGGTTCCATCAGCAGAGAGCGGATATCCACCGGTTTTTCATCCAGCATGGCCTTCAGAAAATGATTCAGAGAAAGGATGCCGATCATATGATCGATGCTGTCCTCATATACCGGGATTCTGGAATATGGGGAGCTGGCGATGGTGGAAGAAATCTCCTCCCAGTCATCATCCAGGTCCACTGCTACCACGTCCACACGGGCTGTCATGACTTCCGAAGCAGATATTTCGGCGAAATCAATCGCTGCGCTCACAAGTTCAGATGCATCCTCGTCCAGCACATCCTCATCTTCCGCCGTATCAATAATAGAGTGCAGTTCTTCCACGGCGGCTTCCGCATCCGTCTCTTCTTCTCCCTTCAGTCCCCCCGTAAGAAGCCTCACCAGACTGACTACCAGCCAGGTGACCGGTTTAAAGACCACCATCAGGAAACGGATAGGTCCGCTGAAGGCAATAGAAAAACGGTTGGCGTTTTTCTGCGCGGTGATCTTCGGAATCGTTTCCCCGAAAATAATCACCAGTACGGTAATGATCGCAGTGGAAGCCCAGGCATAGTGCTCTCCCAGGAAAAGGATAACCGCCACTGAGCCCAGAGAAGATGCGGCAATATTGACCAGATTGTTTCCCACAAGAATCGTAGAAAGCGCGTCATCATACTGCTCTGCCACGGAAAGAGCTTTTTCCGCCTGTTTGTCGCCTTCACCGGCGGCATGTTCCAGGCGTACCTTATTGCAGGAAGAATACGACAGTTCTGAAGCAGAAAAGAAAGCCGACAGAAAGATGCAGACAACGATTCCCGCGATCAAAAGAGGCAGTCCCATGGTTAATCCTCCTCTTTCTTTTCCTGGGGAAGAGGCTTCACCTTCAGGCGCAGGATGCGGTTCTGCCGCATCTTCCAGATCGTCACTTTCATTCCCAGAGCCTGGAAGGTCCACCCGCTGCGCGGTATCTCCGGGAAGGATTCAAAAGCCAGTTCGTTCATGAGTTTGTTCAGGTTTTCCTTTTCCTCTTCTTCCGTATAATGCAGTTTCAGTTCGTCCAGCACATCCAGCACATGTTCTTCCGGATTCACACTGTAGGAACCGTCCGGCAGCGGGATGATATTTTCCTCCGGCTGGTCGTCTTCATCCCAGATTTCCCCGACCAGTTCTTCCAGAATGTCTTCTACCGTAACCAGCCCCAGCGTGCCGCCGTAATTGTCGGTGACAATCGCTACATTCCGCTTTTTCCTGGACATTTCCGGAAGCAGATCGTCGATCTTGGTGGACTGGTGTACAAAATACGGCTCATCCAGGATATGCTTGATATTGAAAGCAGTGCCTCTCTGGATGTAGTTCTTGATATACTTCCGGACCTGCAGCACACCAATGATATTGTCGATGGTTCCCTTGTAAACGGGAAGGCGGCTGTGGTTCTGCTCTTTTACAAAAGCCAGGATCTCCTCATGGCTCATGGAAATATCCAGAGCTGCCATATCGATACGGCTGGTCAGGATGCTCTCCACCGTCACATCCCCGAAAGAAAGCGCGGAAGAAATGAGTTCACCCTGCTCTTCGTCCAGGGTACCTGCTTCTGTCATGTCTTCGATGATATCATAGATTTCTTCTTCTGTGACGGAGGCTTCCGGTTCTCCTTTTATCATAGACGCAGACTTATTCCCAATCCACGCCAGCAGGGCAGAGAAAGGAGTCAGGAGCATCATGAAAAAGGCCAGGGACTCTGCCGTGGCCAGACTGAACCGTTCAGAGTATTTTCTTGCAAGGCTCTTCGGCAGCATCTCTGCGAAGAAAAAAACAGCCAGAGTAGTTAACAGGGTGGATGCGGCAACGGCGGAAACGCCAAAAGAGCGGGTCACCGTAACCGTGACCAGAGAAGCTGCCGCCAGATGTGTGATATTTGTCCCGATCAGGATGGTCGTAATCGCCTTGTCCATATGATCCAGGATATAGAGGGCACGTTTCGCGCGGGCATCACCGTGGTCCGACACGGTTTTCAGCCTGGTACGGGATACCGAAGCAAATGCGGTTTCCGCAATCGCGAAATACATCGCGCCAAAAAGAAGGAATATTACAATCAGCCATGATATTCGACTGCCATCGTCCATAAAGGATCTTTTTTCACTCCCGTTTCACTGATCCGCAGACAGGCTGCGGGTATTGCCGGCAAACTTCTCTTGCCGCACGAGGAAAATATACCACAGCAGAAAAAAGCTGTCAATGAGGCGCTGGAGAAGACAGCCGGCTGTCCTCCCATACAATCAGCAAAAGTCCGTTCCGCACAGAAATATCAGCAGCCTGACCGGTAAAAGAATTGCTGACGCCAAGCGGAAAGCGGTTCGTCAGGACTGCATCCTTCAGGGAATATTTCAATCCGCTGATCGTTACGCCTTCCGAGCGGTCTGTCAGAGAAAAAACGGAAAGATCACCTTTACATCCTTCTCTGAAATGCAGGTCTCCATTCCTGACAACCGTATAATACACATCCTCGCCAAACATTTCCCCTGAGCAGTTCTTTTCTGCCATTTCAGACAGCAGCTGGATGTTGGCCATGGTATGGGAAGGGCGCTTCCCGCCGGCTCCTCCGTAAATCACAAAGCGCCGGTATCCCCGTCTGCAGCCTTCTATGAAAGCGGCCCGCATATCTGTATCATCTTTTTCCACCGGGAGTCTCCTGACCACCGGATGATCTTCAGCATCCCCTTGTTTGCCGGAGAAATTCTCCTCTCCAGGAACTTTGCCTAAAGAATCAAAATCGCCGATGACCAGATTCACCGGGATCCCCCTGTCGAAACAGGCAGACAGGCCGGCATCCGCTGCAATCACATAATCTCCTTCGCGCAGCCGCGGAATTCCGTTTCCGAAATCTCCGGCTCCGATCAGATAGCACACCGGCTCCCTCCCGCTTGAAGAATCCTCTGCTCTCTCATCCCATTCTGCCATAATATGTATGCCTCCACTTACCTTTTCCACAGAAATCACGGTGAAAGCAGGCTCAGACTGCTTTCATAAACATGCAATCAGTTTATATCCTCCTTCGCTTTTTTGCAAGAATTTTCCAATTGCCTGGATCAACGCTTTACACTTACCTCTCCCGTGCATCTGCCCGGAAACGATGCTGCTTTCCGCATCGCTGTTCTTATAGTACTCTTTCATGCAGCATCCAGGATAATGTCTGCTGAGGTGCACTCATGTCAGGAAGCTTTTATAAACATTTAACTTGTGTTTCACAAGAAAACAGGCTATAACATAGTGAGGCCTATTATTTCTTATGTTTATAGGTGTTTCCCATTAAGAACGGAGGGAGTCCTTTGAGCAAGTCATACAGCCTTGGCATTGATATCGGTTCCACGACCGTCAAAGTCGCTATTCTCGATGAAAACAGCCAGGTGCTTTTCTCTGATTATAAACGGCATTTTGCCCACATCCAGGAGACACTGGCTGAACTGCTGCAGCAGGCCCGTGAAAAGCTGGGATCTGTTGTCCTGCATCCGATGATCACCGGCAGCGGTGGTCTGACACTGGCCAACCATCTGAAGGTTCCTTTTGTACAGGAAGTCGTCTCCGTAGCTACAGCCCTGGAATTCTATTCTCCGAAAACGGACGTAGCCATCGAACTGGGCGGGGAGGATGCCAAGATCATCTACTTTACCGGCGGCGTGGATCAGCGCATGAACGGAATCTGTGCCGGCGGCACCGGTTCCTTCATTGACCAGATGGCAGCTCTTCTGCAGACGGATGCCACCGGCCTGAATGAATACGCCCGGGATTATAAGGCGATTTACCCGATCGCCGCCCGCTGCGGTGTGTTTGCCAAAACGGATATTCAGCCCCTGATCAATGAAGGCGCTACCAGAGAGGATCTGTCCGCCTCTATTTTCCAGGCAGTGGTCAATCAGACCATCAGCGGCCTGGCCTGCGGCAAGCCCATCCGGGGCAATGTCGCCTTTCTGGGCGGCCCTCTGCATTTCCTGCCGGAGCTTCGGAATGCATTTATCCGTACACTGAAGCTTACAGAGGATCAAGTGTACGCGCCGGATCACTCCCATCTGTTTGCAGCCATTGGTTCCGCCATGAATTCCAAACCGGAAGTATCGGTTCCCATCGATGATATGATCAGCCGGCTGACTTCGGGCGTCAAGATGGCTTTTGAAATCAAGCGTCTGGAACCGCTGTTCACCGGCAAAGAGGATTATGATGCTTTCGTAGCCCGCCATGCGGCTCATACGGTACGGAAGGGAAATCTCCGGGAGTATCACGGAGACTGCTTCCTCGGGATCGATGCCGGCTCCACCACCACAAAGATTGCCATTGTCGACGGGGAAGGCACCCTGCTTTATTCCTTCTACAGCAACAACAACGGCAGTCCGCTGGCTACTACCATCCGGGCGATGGCAGAGGTGAAGGAACAGCTGCAGCCGGATACCCGGATTGCCTGGTCCTGCTCCACCGGTTACGGTGAGGCCCTGCTGAAATCCGCCCTGATGCTGGACGAAGGGGAAGTCGAAACGGTTTCTCACTATACGGCAGCTTCTTTCTTTGACCCGGAAGTAGACTGTATTCTGGATATCGGCGGTCAGGACATGAAGTGCATTAAGGTGCACGACGGCGTTGTGGATACCATCCTCCTGAACGAAGCCTGTTCCTCCGGATGCGGCTCGTTTATTGAGAATTTCGCCAATTCGCTGGACTATTCCGTGCAGGATTTCGCAAAAGAAGCCCTGTTTGCAGAAAATCCCATCGATCTGGGCACCCGCTGCACGGTTTTCATGAATTCCAATGTAAAACAGGCACAGAAGGAAGGCGCCCCGGTTTCGGATATTTCCGCCGGTCTGGCCTACTCCGTCATCAAAAATGCTCTGTTTAAAGTTATTAAGATCACTGATCCTTCGGATCTGGGACAGCACGTGGTGGTACAGGGCGGCACTTTCTACAACAATGCTGTTCTCCGGAGCTTCGAGAGAATTTCCGGCTGCGAAGCCGTACGGCCGGATATCGCCGGCATTATGGGCGCTTTCGGCGCAGCTCTGATCGCCAGAAACCGCTGCAGCGGGAGACAGACCTCCATGCTCCCCATGGACGAGATTCTCTCCCTGGAATACAGTTCCACCATGACCCGCTGCCAGGGCTGCACAAATCACTGCCTTCTTACCATCAACCATTTCCCCGGCGGCCGCCGTTTTGTAACAGGAAACCGCTGTGAAAAAGGTCTTGGTAAAGAAGCCGGCAAAGAGAAAGTGCCGAATCTGTTCGATTACAAATATCACCGGATCTTCGATTACGATTCGCTGCCTGCGGAAGCGGCCTGGCGCGGCACCGTCGGAATTCCCCGCGTGTTGAATATGTATGAGAACTTCCCCTTCTGGGCTGTCTTTTTCCGGGAACTGGGGTTCCGCGTGATCCTCTCCCCCCGGTCCAGCCGGAAGATCTACGAACTGGGCATGGAATCTATTCCCAGCGAATCGGAATGCTATCCCGCCAAGATCGCTCATGGACACGTCCAGTGGCTTCTGAATCAGGGAATCCGGGATATTTTCTATCCCTGTGTATACTATGAACGGATTGAAAGCGACACGGCGCAGAACCACTACAACTGCCCGATCGTCGTGACCTATCCGGAAAACATCAAAAACAACATTGAAGAAATCAACCGGAGCGAAATCAAGTTTCTGCGTCCTTTCCTGGCCCTGACCTCCGAGGAAACGGTGGTCAGCCGTCTGGTCGACGTCTTTGCGAAACATTACTCCATTCCGGCCGCTGAAGTAAAAGCTGCCGGGCATAAAGCCTGGGAGGAACTCCTGGCTGCCAAGAGCGACCTGCAGCACAAGGGCGAAGAAACCATCCAGTGGCTGAAGGAAAACAAACGGCACGGAATCGTTCTGGCCGGCCGTCCCTACCACGTGGACCCGGAGATTCACCACGGTATTCCGGAGATGATCGCCAACTACGGCATTGCCGTTCTGACAGAGGACTCTGTCTCCCATCTGGCTGCTCCGCATGTTCCGCTGCGGGCTACGGACCAGTGGATGTACCATTCCCGTCTGTACCGGGCTGCGGAATATGTCAAAACCACCGACTGCCTGGACATGATCCAGCTGAATTCCTTCGGCTGCGGCCTGGATGCTGTCACCACGGACCAGGTGAATGAAATCCTGACCGGGTCCGGAAAGATCTATACCGTTCTGAAAATCGACGAGGTCAACAACCTTGGTGCTGCGAGAATCCGCGTTCGTTCGCTGATCTCCGCCCTCCGCATCCGGGAAGAGCATCCGCAGGCACGGCATATCGTTTCCGCCGCCTACCACCGGGCGATCTACACCAAAAAGATGCAGAAGGAGGGCTATACCATCATCTGCCCGCAGATGTCGCCCATCCATTTCGACCTGATCGGGCCGATGGTGAACAAATACGGCTATAAACTGGTGGTTCTGCCGAACGATAACAGGAACGCCATAGATACCGGTCTGAAATATGTCAACAACGACGCCTGCTTCCCGTCCCTGATCGTAGTCGGCCAGGTAATGGATGCCATTCTGTCCGGAAAATACGATACGGATCATCTGGCAGTGATGATGACCCAGACCGGCGGCGGCTGCAGGGCTTCCAATTATGTCGGCTTTATCCGCCGGGCTCTGGAAAAGAAAGGACTGGGTCATATCCCCGTCATTTCACTGAACCTGAACGGTATGGAGAGCAATCCGGGCTTCCATTTAAGCCTGCCTCTGATCCTGCAGACCGTGCAGGCTCTGGTCTACGGGGATGTGCTGATGCGCTGCGTCTACCGCACCCGCCCTTACGAACTGGAGCCGGGAAGCGTCAACGCCCTGCATGAAAAATGGAAGCATATCCTGATCCGGGATCTTCAAAAACCGGGCATCGGGCATAAAACATACCGCAGAAATCTGCGGAATATGATCCACGATTTTGATACCATTCCTCTGCAGGAAGGCGTCGTGAAACCAAAAGTCGGCGTGGTCGGAGAAATTCTGGTCAAGTTCCTTCCCCTGGCGAACAACCACCTGGTCGATCTGCTGGAACGGGAGGGAGCCGAGGCTGTCGTACCGGATCTGCTGGATTTCCTGAATTACTGCTTCTACAATGCCAGTTACAAAGCGGAATTCCTGGGCGGCAAAAAGTGGACAGCCTGGCTGACCCAGCGGGGAATTGATTTCCTGGACTGGATGCGGAAAGAAGCCTCCACTGCTCTTGCAGAAAGCAGCCGGTTCGATAAACCGGCGGATATCCGGGAACTGGCAGAATATGCCCGTCCGTTTGTCTCGATCGGCAACCAGTCCGGTGAAGGCTGGTTCCTGACCGGCGAGATGATAGAGCTGATTCACGGCGGCGTCATGAACATCGTCTGCACACAGCCTTTTGCCTGCCTGCCGAACCATGTTGTAGGAAAAGGCGTGATCAAAACCCTGCGGGCCCATTTCCCGGGAGCCAACATCATCGCCGTAGACTACGATCCCGGCGCCAGCGAAGTCAACCAGCTGAACCGCATTAAGCTGATGCTTTCAACGGCACAGAAAAACCTTAAGGAAAACAAAGAAAGCTGAGTTTTTAAATAGGCTTTGCTGAAATAATATCTTTACGCACACCTGCGCTCTGCGTTCCACTCCGCTATATGAAAAAAAGGAGCAGATTCTCCGGAATACCGGGGAGCCTGCTCTTTTTTCAACTGCATAACACTCAGCTTCTCTGTTTTTCGTTTTAATCAGGGAACCATTGGTGTGACCTACGGATTGCTAACCTTAATATAGGATTCCAGTTTCAAAGGCTTGCAGGAAGAAAGGCTGCACTTCCCGCTCAGATCCTGATAGATCGTAACAACAAACAGGTCTGAGTTCGATCTTTCTTTTCCGTAGCAGAGGATCCGGTAATTCGTTCCCGCGACGACCTGTGTACCCAGAAGGGCAATCGGGCGGAGTGAATAACCGGTAAAAGTCTTCAGTGCTTTCTGGTAAGCACTGCGGGCCTTCTTGGGCAGTGCCGCCGTTTTGTTCTTTACAGCCACAATCTCCCAGCCGCCGTCGAGCACAGCTGCCCGGGGATTTTTATTCGTTTTCACGGAACTGACCTTAATCTTCTTGACGGACAGCAGAACCGCCTTATTCTTCGATTTTTTGCACACCGTAAGGAGATACCAGTTCGTCACCGGTTTTTGGGTTACGGTAGTGCCCTGAGCCAGAAAAGCATAGTTGGTATTGGCAAGAGTCTGTTTGGCGAGTAAAGCCACCGGCTTATAAGTTACACCGGCCAGGCCATTCAGAGCCTTATTGAAAATTTTCTTCTGACCGGATGTCAGGAAAGAATAGCTGGACTTACTGACACTCCAGCTGCCGCTCGCTGCTGCAGAAACGGTAACTGCCGCACCAAGCATCATCCATGCCGTGATAAAAAGGATACACAGAAATCTTCTCTTTTTTGAGTTTTCAGCTTTCATAATTACTCCTCCATTCTTTCGGATACAACAGGACTGCCTTGTCAAAAACGATTATACACAAATAAGCAACAAAGCGGAGAAAACCTTGCTAAATTGTAAGATTTTTCCTGTATGCCCCCTTACTGTTTCCCATCCGCCTGTTCGGCAGGAAGAGTCAGAATCACGACTGTGCCGTAAGGGTCATTTTCTTCGATGCGGATATTTCCGTTATGGTGTTTTGCAATTTCCTGGCAGAGTGCCAGTCCCAGACCATGGCCGCCGTCCTTTGAATATCCCCGCTCAAAAGCATGCTGCCGGGTATCTTCATCCATACCTTCGCCGTTATCCGCCACCTTCAGAATTATTTTTCCATCCTTTTTTATACCTGCCAGCCGTATCAGGCCGTGGTTCGTATGCCGGCTGGCATTAATAATCAGATTATACAGCAGCTGCAGAACACTGTCCCGTACACAAGGAACCGTCAATGAAGCCGGACATTCCATCTGTATCTTATTATTTCGTTTTTCACAGATAGGCTGGCAGAAATTCCTGGCAGCTTCGAATAATTCCTGAACGGGCACTTCTTCTATCTGTCCGTTTCCGGCCATAGTCCGGGCGCCTTCATCCGATTGCTCGACAATTCTTCCAAGCCGCAGTGCCTCCTGCTTGATCAGCTGCAGATTGCGGATCATTTCCTCATCCGGAGGGTCCTGATTCCGCAGATTTTCAACAGATAAAGCCGCATAGCCGGCTATCACAGTCAGAGGCGTACGCATTTCATGGTTCATAATGGCCATGAAGTTTTCCTGGAGTTCCTGTGTCTGCTCCATAGATGCATTCATCTGCCGCAGCTGTGCTTCCTGCTGTCTGGAAATCTGATACGCTCTCCGTACATCTGTAAACTCCAGCGCAAGAGAAAGGGTCGTGATCAGTTCAAACAGGATCATCCCGATACGAATCTGATTTACGTGTGCCGGGCCAATACGTAAGATGGTAAACAGAGTTGTCAGTAAAAACACCAGAACTCCGGCGATATAATAATACTGAGCAGCCATCAGCTTTTTTCTGTTCAGAATAATCCGCACGAGTATCAGCATACAGTATAAGGCACAGCAGCCTGCAAAGAAAACTTCCATCTGTACCGTATACCGCGTATACAGAATCGTGGGAATGAATAAAGACAGAAAGGTATGAAAACTGAATAAACCGATAAAAAACGGATCTGCCCATCTGCATGGCGTGTTTCCGAAACAGTCCCGCATAAAAAGGAAAAGGAATATCACCATCAGAAACAAAGAAGTACCTTCCAACCTGTAGCTGATATTCCAGTTTAAGGAAGGAAATACCTGCATAATCACTTTCGGATCCTGCAGAGACTGATGGATCATAGTGCAGAAACAGGCAGCAGAGAACCACAGAAAACGTCTGCGCTCCGTCATCCCCGCAAACATTCCCAGGTTTATAATCCCCAGCGCCGACAGAAAACCCAGATAAGCTATCTCACGGAAGTTTTTCGTCTGCACCTGCCGGGTGATCACATCCTGAGGCCCGTAATAAAACCGGACAGCATTCCATTTGGCATGATTGAAATTGCATCGCTGCATCACAATTTCTGTCTCCTCGCCGGCCGTAAAATACACAACCACGCTGCCGGTTCTTGGAATGAAGCCCTCTGGAGAATCGGAAACTTCTCCCAGCTGAGCCATCAGTTTCCCGTCAATCCACAGCTTTGCAGCATAGGTCAGCTGCTCCGTATAAAGTCCATATGTCTCGCCGGGTACCAGTTTCAGGATCATCTGATTGGTCCGCACACGGGAGAACTCTGTATCATAATAATCATAGTCCCAGCCCACATGGCCGTCTGCTTTCTGTTTTTCCGTAAGCTGATGCAGTTCTTCCGGCGAATAGAGTACGTTGTCGTACGTCACGAACTCCAGCTCTGACAAAGGTATTCCTGTTTCCGGCTGCATCCGCCACGCGAACATAAAAAAGCAGAAGAACACCAGAGAAATATAAGCCAGCATCCGCAGATGAGTCTTCATTTTGTTTCTGAAGCCTCCTTCCCATGATCGGCCATCACTAATTCGTACCCGTTATGATCCGAATCGATATAGAATTCTTCTTCGTATGAGGCTATTTTCCGCTTCAGCCGTGAAACAGCCGTCCAAAGCATGGTTCCGTTTTCCTCTTCTTTAATTCCCCATACCGCCGAATACAGTTCTTCCTTTGAAACCGTTCTGCCCCGGTTCTGCGCCAGATAAAGCAGCAAACCGAATTCTGTCCTTGACAGGTTCAGGCTGCTGCTTCCTGCAAATGCCTGAGACTGCACAATATCAAACAGCAGGATACCTAAGCGAAAGCTCTGATTCTGCGGGAGTATTTTCCCGGATCGGCGGAGCAATGCTTTTACTTTGGCTCCAAACACATCTAAATCATAAGGCTTCGTCAGATACTCGTCCCCGCCGTTTTCGAGACCGTTAACAATATCTTTATGGGTTACCTTTGCAGTCAGGAAAAGAATCGGTGTTTCACGGCGTTTCCGGATCTGTCTGCAGAGTTCAACCCCATCCCCATCCGGAAGCATGATATCCAGTACAATCAGGTCCGGCTGAAGCACAGCCAGTCTGCTCTCTGCCTCGCGTACCGTCCAGGCCTGTTCAACCACGAAGCCCAGACCTGTAAGATACTTCGTATTAATCGCCATGATATGCTCATTATCTTCTACCAGCAAGATCTTCTCCATACTGATTTCTCCATGCACTATGCTTCTAAAGGCAGTATAAAACGATGATATATTCAATATAAGTATAGTGATCGCGCCTGTTTTTATGCTGAAAACTTACAGAACTGTAAGGAAAAGCGGGACTGTTTTTCCTGCTGACAGACCGAATAAGCCATGAAGACAGGTCCCCTGGCCCGATTTCGCGGCTAAAGGGCCATCCCCATGGCTCTCGTTTTCCTTAAACCTGTCTTTGTCAGATACGGCGTAACACCTCACGATAAGGCATAGGACCTCCGAACAGGTCCAGAGCGCTCCCAATGGTTACGTCCACATGCCCCTGACCGAGAATCTTCACCTTCTCCAAATCTTCGAAGCTGCCTACGCCGCCGGCGTAGGTAATGGGGATTTCCCGGAAAGCCCCCAGAATCCTGAGAAGATCCTCCTCCGTTCCACCGGACTTACCTTCCACATCTACCGCATGAATCAGAAACTCCGCACACTCTCCGGCCAGCTCGCTCAAGGTTTCTCCGTTTACTTTTACATCTGTAAATTTCTGCCAGCGGTCTGTTACGATATAATACATCCCGTCCCGTCTGCGGCAGGAAAGATCCAGTACCAGATTTTTCTTTCCCGCTGTATCCTGCAGCCTGCGAAGATTCTTCTCATCGATTCTTCCATCCCGGAAAACATAGGAGGTGACGATCACATGAGAGGCACCGGCCTTCAGAAATTCTTCCGCATTGTCGTCCCGGATCCCGCCCCCTGCCATCAGGCCGCCCGGCCAGGCAGCCAGGGCGGACAGTGCCTGTTTCTTTGTCGCCTCATAATATTCCGAAGAAGCCGGATTCAGAAGGATTACATGGCCGCCTTTCAGTCCGTCCGCAGCATAAAAACGGGCGTAATCTGCCGCATCCTTTTCAGAAACGAAATTCTCTGCAGCCTCATCTCCCTGATCCCTCAGTGAAGAGCCGACGATCTGTTTAACCTTTCCGTTATGAATATCTATGCAGGGTCGGAATTTCATCGTTTTCTCCCTTCGCATTAATTCATGAAGACGATTGAGGGGACGCACGGGAAACAAAGAGACAGTCCCTCTATCCCGGAAAAGGACAGAGGAGCTGTCCCCTTGTCACCCATACATCCCCTTGTATGCTGTATGTTATTTCTTCTTAAAATACGTATTCAGCCCGTTTACAATCCCTTTTATGATCTTATCCTGGTAAGATGATGTCGCCATCAGGCGGTCTTCCGTATAATTGGACATATAGCCCATTTCCAGGATCGTCACCGGGACCTCTGACCAGTTTATGCCTGTATAATCATCGCTGGCGTATACGCCCCTGCTGTCTGCACCGGTGGCCTTGCATACTGCGTCCAGGATGTACTTGGAAAGCTGGTAGCTTTTCTTATAAACCTTTCGCACCGGATAAGGGTTCCGGCTGGTCGGGCAGATGGTGGAAGCTCCGCTGGCATATGGAGAATCTGTAGAATCCGCATGCACCCGGATAAAGGCATCCGCCTTCCACTGATTCGCAAACTTTGCCCGATCCACATTGGACAGATTAACCTTCTGTGTCGTGCGGGTCATTTTTACCTGATAGCCCTCTTTCTCCAGGGCATCCCGCAGTTTTAAGGAGATTTCCAGGACGAGCACGGATTCCAGTTTCCGGGTAGCCACACCCATGGTTCCTGCGGTCACTTTCATCTTGGTCTGATATGCGCCGGGACCGATCGGTTCCCCCCCATAGTTCGCATTCTCCTGGTGCCCCGGGTCGATAACAATCATTTTCCCGGTGACCTTTTTCCCGGTGACCTTTCCCAGCGGACCACGGATCCATTGTTCCTTTCCACGGCGAAGCGCTCTTACCGTGACGTAGCAGACGGTATGTACATCCAGCTTCCGAAGTGTTACAGAAGAATGCGTTCCGCCCGGTACAACCACGGTTTTCTTCTTTTTCATGGAAGAATTGGACGAATAACAGACCTCATAGCCTTCGGCAGCTTTCTGCGTTTTCCAGGTCACCTTTATGGTTCTGGCCCCGGTACTTTTCAGACGTACTTTCTGTACCTGTTTTAATACGGGAACAGCTTCTTCCTTTGAGGGCTTTGAAGCTTTCTCAGACTCTTCGACGGAAGAACTGCTTTCTTCCTCATTTCCGGAGGAAGTGCTCTCGGTATCATTCCCGGCCGGTGTACTTTCGTCTTCAGTGCCGGGGGATGCGCTTCCTTCTTCAGCAGAAGAGCTTTCCGCCTCACTCCCGGCAGGTTTACTCTCTTCCTCGTTCCCCGCCGGCATGCTCTCGTCTTCATTCTCAGCAGGGGAATTTCCTGTCTCCGCAGGCTTCTCCGTACCGGTCTGGTCTTCCAGGCTCTGTGCCGGTGCCTCCGCGGCTCCGGCAGCAAATGTGCCGGTCCATCCAGCCGCTGCCATCAGGGAAAAGACCAGAATCCACATTCCCAGCCTGCCTGCTCTGCTGCTTTTCTTCCTTCTCATCATCTCTGTCCCGGCAGCGCTGCAGATTCCCCTGCGCCGTCGGCTGCCGCTCCTTCAGAACCGGCGCTCTCCTGAGTTTCCTCAGAAACAGTTACTTCAACAAGGATCTCTGACGTCGGCTGCTCCGCCTGACTTGTATCAGCCGGCAGGCTGCCTGCCGCTCCCTCAGACACCGGAGGAATCACATCCCCCTCTGTCTGAGTTTCATCCACAGAGGCTTCCGTCCCGGTCTCTTCCGGCATCTGCACCGGCGGCCGTTCGGGATAATCAAAGAAAGCGTCCAGGCCGTTCGCCATTCCTTCAACCAGTTTATTCTGATACTCTTCTGTCTGCAGCAGATAATCCTCTTCCCGGTTGCTCATATATCCCATCTCTACAATGGTCACCGGAACTTCACACCAGTTGATGCCCGAATACGTATCGCTTTCCAGCACTCCGTGACTCCTGGCGCCGGTACTTTCTACCAGGCCCGAAAGGACTGCCTGAGCCAATGCCTTGCATTCCGGATAAATATCTCCATTCCAGTCATTGGAAGGTGTCTGGCAAATCGTCATGCATCCGCTGATATCGTGATTGTCGCTTCCGTCCGCATGAATCCGCAGGAAGGCATCTGCTTCGGCTTCATTGGCCATCTGCGCCCGTTCCACATTGCTGATATTCACATCATTGGTTTCGCGGATCATCAGGACTTCATACCCTCTGGCCTCCAGCTCATCCCGGAGCTTCAGGGCGACCTTCAGGTTCAGTTCATATTCCGGCTCATCCGTATAATCCCCCCAGGTTCCGCTGGAAACCTTCATCTTCGTTTCAGAAGATCCCGGTCCCACCGGCTCCTGATCAGAATTCTGATGAGCCTGATGTCCCGGGTCGATCGCCACCAGCAGCCCGTTCCCCTGATACTCCCCGGATGAAACGGAAACCATCTCCGCAGGCAGCATCAGCACACCTGCACCGGCAAATCCCGGCACTTCCGTGTCAACGAAAACCGACTCGGCCTCTTCCGTTTCTTCACTCTGCAGGTCTTCCGGGAGTTCTTCCTGTGATTCTTCCTGTGATTCTTCCTGTGATTCTCCCTGCGTTTCCGCCTCCTCCTGAGATTCCAGCGCAATGGCAGTAACAGATGCCGGATCGTCCTGCACCGCGTAAACGGCGGAAGACGACATCACAGCCAGGCAAAGAAAACCCAGCCATGTTTTTTTCAAAAATGAAACAGATATTCTCTTCATTCAAATGCCTCGTTCTGGCCTCTTCCTGCTCCGGCAGGTATTATCAGGCCTGCACAGTATAGTTCGGAGCCTCCTTGGTAATCTGCACATCATGAGGATGGCTTTCTTTCAGGGAAGCGGCAGAGATCTTTACGAACTCTCCTTTCTCCTTCAGTTCCTCAATCGTGCGGGCACCGCAGTACCCCATACCGGAACGGATGCCGCCCACCAGCTGGAACACTGTATCCTCCAGGCTTCCCTTGTAAGCAACGCGGCCTTCCACGCCTTCCGGCACCAGCTTCTTGGCCTCGGTCTGGAAATAACGGTCTTTGCTGCCGTTTTCCATGGCGGCAATAGAGCCCATTCCGCGATATACTTTAAACTTTCTGCCCTGGAAAATCTCGAAGTCGCCGGGTGCCTCATCGCAGCCCGCAAACATGGAGCCCATCATGCAGACATTCGCACCGGCGGCCAGTGCCTTCGTCATATCACCGGAATACTTGATGCCGCCATCCGCGATGATCGGAATTCCATATTCCTTCGCCACCTCATAGCTGTCCATAACCGCTGTAATCTGCGGCACGCCAATACCGGCAACCACGCGGGTAGTGCAGATAGAACCGGGGCCGATACCTACCTTCACAGCATCCACACCGGCTTCAATCAGCGCTTTCGTTCCCGCTCCCGTCGCCACATTGCCGGCGATAACCTGCAGATCCGGATAAGCCTCCTTAATTTTCCGTACCGCATTCAGGATGTTCAGAGAATGGCCATGAGCAGAATCCACCACTACGCAGTCCACCTTCGCACTCACGAGTTCCTTCACGCGGTCCATCATATTCCCGGTGATGCCAACAGCCGCACCGCACAGCAGACGGCCCAGGTCATCCTTGGCTGAATTGGGATAACGGATGGTTTTTTCAATATCCTTAATAGTGATCAGGCCTTTCAGATTGAAGTTTTCATCCACGATGGGCAGCTTCTCTTTGCGGGCCTTCCCCAGGATCTTCTTCGCTTCTTCCAGCGTAACCCCTTCCCTGGCAGTAATCAGGTTTTCACTTGTCATCGATTCGGAGATCTTTTTGGAGTAGTCTGTTTCAAATTTCAGATCCCGGTTTGTGATAATTCCCACCAGTTTGCGTCCTACGGTGATGGGAACACCGCTGATGCGGAATTTCGCCATCAGTTCATTGGCGTCCGCCAGGGTATGGTCCGGGGAGAGGAAAAACGGATCGGTGATGACGCCGTACTCGGAACGTTTTACCTTGTCGACCTCTTCGGCCTGCTGTTCCACAGACATGTTTTTATGAATGATGCCGATACCGCCCTGTCTGGCCATGGCTATAGCCATCTGGCATTCAGTGACCGTATCCATGCCGGCACTCATCATCGGAATGGAGAGTTTGATTTTCTTTGTCAGCCAGGTGGTCAGATCCACCATGTTCGGAGTTACTTCGGAATACGCCGGAACCAACAGTACATCGTCAAACGTGATGCCTTCTCCAATAATTCTTGCCATGATACCTTCTTTCCTGACATTCGTCTCTTGCTTCTGCGGGATGACTATAGCTTTTCCCCGCATCCCACTTCCGAGTTTTTCACTGCAATTAAGTATTTTTACCTTTAGGTTAAACTTTAGTCTAACGAAAGAAAGAGGCTATGTCAAGGAAGTTTTTTATGAACTTTTCCCCAACAACTCATGAACAGCGTTCCTTCTCGGCTTTATTGAGGAAAGGTGCGTCCACGATATTGTCTCACCGCAGGACGGTGTCGGAGGGGCTGCTCTTGAGACAATATCGTGTTCCGCACCATTACAATGTATTCAGCAGACGGTGAATGCTCTTATGAATACCTTGGGATCTGTGGTTGCTGATCAATACACCTGTCCATGTGCATCCATTAGATCAGGGAATCAGATTTCACAGAATATTCCTGTAATCTTTTCGGTTTGCAGCAGTGCCGTTCAAATCATTCCCAAGGAAAACGGTAGCCGAAGCGAAGGGAGCTTCAGGCGAGGCCTGGATGGGTGGAGCGACCCCAGGGGAATCCAGTAAAGTTCTTTGCTTCCTGATCCGCCCGTCGCGGAACCCATTCCATATGCCTCGCCGTAAAGCGACCGGAGACGGCCGTGTTTTCCGGGGAATGTATTTGACGGCACTGCGGAT
>CACZQT010000183.1 GCA_902783295.1 uncultured Lachnospiraceae bacterium | reverse complement strand
GAAAGAGTCGTAATATCCAGATCATTCGTAGGTTCGTCCAGAATCAGTACGTTCGGAGCGCTCATCAGCACCCGCAGCAGGTACAGCCGCCGCTTCTCCCCGCCGGAGAGCAGGTTCACCGGCGTGTACTGGAGAGCGGGCGGAAACAGGAAACGCTCCAGCATCTGTGACGCCGTTGCCGTTCCCCGGGTCGTCCGGATCACCTCCGCCACCTCACGGACATAGTCGATCACCCGGGTATCCGTATCCATGGCTTCGTTTTCCTGGGCAAAATACCCGATCCGGATAGTATCCCCGGTGACCACCCGGCCGGTATCCGGCGGGATCAGCCCGGTGATAATCTTCATCAGGGTGGTCTTTCCGCAGCCGTTTGGCCCGATAATGCCGATTCGTTCTCCCTTCAGAATAATATAGGAAAAATCACGGAACAGCAGTCTCCCCTCATAGGACTTGCTGATCTCTTCGATTTCGATGGTCTTTTTTCCCATGCGGGTGGATACGGAATCCAGCTCCACCACACCGTCCAGCTCCGTATTCCGGATGCTCTGCATTTCTTCGATACGCTGGATATGCGCTTTCTGCTTGGTGGAGCGGGCCCTGGCTCCCCGCCGCAGCCACGCCAGTTCAATGCGGAGCATATTCGCCCGCTTCTGGTCCGCCGAAAGACTCAGGCGGATCCGCTCCTCGCGTTTTTCCAGATAGCCGCTGTAATTCGTATCGTAAGAGTACAGGTTTCCGTGGTCGATCTCCACAATCCGGTTCGTAACACGGTCCAGGAAATACCGGTCATGGGTGACCATCACCAGTACCCCCTTGTAGCTGTCCAGCGTATCCTCCAGCCAGGCCACCATTTCAGCATCCAGATGGTTTGTCGGTTCGTCCAGAACCAGCACCTCTGCCGGTGAAAGCAGCGTCCTGGCAAGGGCCACCCGCTTCCGCTCTCCGCCGGACATGGAGTCCGTCGTCCGGCTGTAATCCGGCAGACCCAGTCGCGTCAGCATCGTCTTGGCGTCACTCTCTGCTTCCTCTCTGCCGTCCAGCACTGCGTCCAGGATCGTCTGCCCCTCCTGAAATTCCGGGGTCTGCGGCAGCCAGGCGATCCGCACCCGGTTCCCGCGGGTTACAGTGCCCTCATCCGGTTCCGTAAGTCCCGCAATGATCTTCAGCAGAGTGGATTTCCCGGTACCGTTGATGCCTATGATCCCGATCTTTTCCCCTTCATTGATGCCCAGGCTCACATCCTGCAGCAGCTGCTTATCCCCATAACTTTTACTGATATGTTCCAATACAAGAATATTCACGGCAGAACTCCTTCAGACAGCGTTATGCGGCATATGCTCAGAAAAGCAGAGGCGTGTCCGGTTCCGGGAATATCATCCCCGGGACTTCCTGCTGCCATCCGGATCAGCCTGTATGCCGCAGCCGGTTTTACGATAGCATATCCCTGCCAAATATGCAAATTCATCGTCGGCCGGAATTTTCCTTTTTCACAGTCAGCCCGGATTTTCCTTTTCTTACTTGACAAACCCGCCATTCCGATAGATGATAGGCCTGTTGTCTGCCGTACATGCAAAAACTCACAGAAGAGGAGAAGATAATGAAAGAAAAGACACCCAACAGACGAGCGCTGCTCCCTATCGCTGTGTTCCTGATTCTGTACCTGGGCACCGGCATCTGGTATGAATACATCCAGCCGTCAGAAGGCCAGATGGGCTTTTACATCATGTCCGTGGTCGTAGCGTTTTCCATTGCCCTGATCGTTGCTTTCATGCAGAATCCCGCCCTCAGCTTTGAAGAAAAAATTCACTGCTGTGCGCAGGGCATCGGGGATGACAACATCACGATCATGCTCTTTATCTTCCTGATGGCCGGTGCCTTCGGCGGTATCGCCAAGCAGGCGGGCGGCGCCGTCAGCACAGCCAACCTGCTGTTAAGCATTATTCCCGGAAGTTTCGCGGTTCCGGGCCTGTTCCTGATTGCCTGCCTGATCTCCATGGCCATGGGAACCAGCGTGGGCACCATCACCGTCCTGGTCCCCATCGCGGCTGAAGTGGCCGTGAACGGCGGTTTTTCCCTGCCGATGTGCATCGGCACCGTCGTGGGAGGCGCGATGTTCGGCGACAACCTGTCCTTTATCTCAGATACCACCATTGCCGCGACCAAAACCCAGGGTGTGGAAATGAAGGATAAATTCCGCACGAATATCCGGATCGCCCTGCCTGCCGCCCTGATCACTCTGGTAATCCTGATCGTGCTTTCCCTGCGCGGCGAAGCCGTTTCCGTCGGCACTTTTGATTACAATCTGCTGCAGGCAGTCCCTTATTTCGTTGTGCTGATCCTGGCCATCCTTGGCATCAATGTATTCATCGTTCTGGGCATCGGCATCATCCTGTTCATGCTGGCCGGCGCTTTCACCGGAACACTGACCTACATTACAGCTTTTACCTCCATGGGCAGCGGCACCTCCGGCATGTTCGAAACCATGATCGTCACCATCCTGGTGGCTTCCATCGCCGCTCTGATCCGTGAAAACGGCGGCTTCGCGGCCATCCTGGATTTCATCGAGAAACATTTCTCAAGCAAGAGGGGCGGAATGATCGGCATCTCCCTGCTGACCGCGATGATGGATATCGCCACGGCCAACAACACGGTAGCCATCGTAATTGCGGCGCCGATCGCGAAAGACATCAGCCAGAAATACAATATCGAACCGGAAAAGACAGCGTCTCTGCTGGATACCTGCTCCTGCATTCTGCAGGGAATCATCCCCTACGGCGCCCAGCTGCTGATCGCGGCCTCCCTGGCCGGCATCTCCAGCATCACCATCATCCCGTTCCTGTATTACCCGTTCCTGCTGGCGGTATTTGTGCTGATTTCCATCCTCCGGGAGAAAACAGCCTGACCAAAGACAAGGGGACAGTCCCTCTGTCCTGCAGGACAGAGGGACTGTCCCCTCGTCTTTCCTGGCTCCCTTTGCTTCTTATCTCCTGTTCTGCAGGGCTTCTTCCACTCTGATCACCACCACATACAGCACGCCGGCCACAGGCCAGATCATCCAGCTGCGGCCCCAGTCCTTTGTCCAGAAACTGTACGCCAGATAGATCGCTGTAATGATGCACCAGTAGGTACCGGCCAGGATTCCTTTCTGCGTGCGTTTTGTCTTCCGGCTGTAATCGCCCTCTTCCAGCAGTTTCTGATATCCTCCCCAGATGATCGATACCTTCACGATCTGCCAGGCACCGATCGCCACCATGATCAGCGTTATGCTTACGCCGATTCCCACCAGCATATCGTTATTCTGGCCGAGCAGTGAACAGCCGAGCACCGGCACGGCACTGAGTACGCAGAGAATGACGCCCAGAGTGATCCCCATCATGTGCGTATGTTCATATTCCTGCCTGTGCTCCTTCACCATGCCGGATACGCCGTATTCCGTATCGATGATTTCTTCTTCCAGATAACCGAACCTGGAAAGCTGCAGCCCGTTCTTCACAAAAAGCAGAACGGCGGCCGCCACCATGAACATCAGCACGATAACGCCCAGTATGGCTCCCTGGTCCTCTGTCAGCGGAATCAGTCCGTCTGCACCTGCCAGCGCGGCGAGGATGACAATGATCGGCGACAGGATGCACAGCATCACGCCGACAGCAATCTGCCCGGATGCCTGCTGCGTGGCAGCAAGAAATGCATTGGCTTCCTCCATGCTCACACGGCGGGGCCTGTCCTCATCCGATTCCGCCAGCGGCATATTCTCCATAGCTGCAGGCAGTTCTTCCACCTCATCTTTCAGAAGATAATCCGTGCTGACTCCGAAGATGCCTGCCATGGCGATCACCTTATTCAGATCCGGCACCGACTGGGCGCCTTCCCATTTTGAAACGGACTGCCGGCT
>CACZQT010000182.1 GCA_902783295.1 uncultured Lachnospiraceae bacterium | reverse complement strand
GGCCCCATCCAGAAGCTCTACATCATCCTTCAGCTGCTGCAGCGCAAAGGGACCGATCTCCCTTTCCGCCTCCGGGCTCTCCCAGTCCAGTTCTTTGGTCTCGACCTCCCGCTGGCCGGCGTCCGCCGCCCGGAAGGTGGCAATCTTCTGCGACTTCCTGTCGTAAACGCCTTTGAAGCTCTTTCCGGAGCCGATCGGCCAGTTTACGGGACAGGTGGCAATACCCAGAACGTTTTCGATTTCATCCATCAGGTCGAAGGGATCCCTCGCCTCCCGGTCCATCTTATTGATGAAAGTAAAAATGGGAATATGGCGCAGGACACAGACCTTGAAAAGCTTGATGGTCTGGGCTTCCACGCCTTTGGATCCGTCAATAACCATGACCGCCGAATCTGCGGCCATCAGGGTCCGGTAGGTATCTTCCGAGAAATCCTGATGCCCCGGCGTATCCAGGATGTTGATGCACTTTCCGTCATACTGAAACTGCAGTACCGAAGAAGTCACGGAAATACCACGTTCCTTCTCGATTTCCATCCAGTCCGATACGGCATGACGGGCTGTTTTGCGTCCCTTGACGGATCCTGCCAGATTGATGGCTCCGCCGTAAAGCAGAAACTTCTCTGTCAGGGTGGTTTTGCCCGCATCCGGGTGGGATATAATGGCAAAAGTACGTCTTCTGGCTATTTCTTCCTGTAACGATAACATGCAATCTTCTCCTTAAGCCCCGCACTCCAGAATTCTGTCCAGGAGCCGGTATGCCACTTCTTCCTTACTCATCAGAGGAAGCTGTATTTCCTGATCCGCGGTAATCAGTGTCACCACATTCGTATCCACTCCGAAGCCGGCGCCTTCCACTTTCAGATTATTCGCCACGATCATGTCCAGATTCTTTTTCGCCAGCTTACCTCTGGAGTTTTCCAGCAGGTTTTCGGTTTCCATGGAAAATCCGCACAAAAACCAGCCGGGCTTTTTCTGTTTTCCAAGGGTTCCGAGGATATCCGGCGTCCTGGCCAGGGACAGGGACAGATCTCCGTCTTTTTTCTTGATCTTGTTCTCGGCAAATTCCGCCGGCCGGTAGTCTGCGACGGCAGCCGCTCCGATGAAAATATCCATATCCTCGGATTCTTCAAGGACGGCTTCATACATCTGCTGTGCGGAGCGGACGTCCCTGCGGCGCACAAACGAAGGTTTCTTCGCCTCTGCCGGGCCGCTGACAATCACCACATCCGCTCCCCGCGCCGCGGCTGCCCTTCCGATGGCATAGCCCATGCGGCCGGTAGAATGGTTGGTAATATAACGCACCGGATCCAGAGATTCCTGGGTGGGACCGGAGGTAATAACAATCTTTTTCCCGGCCAGGTCCTTTTCCGCTCCGATCCACAGATCCGTGAATTCCGCGATTTCCTCCGGCTCTGCCATCTTTCCCTTTCCGGAAACACCGCAGGCCAGTTCCCCGACAGCCGGATCCAGAATCCGGAAGCCCCGTTCTGCCAGAAGCTTCAGGTTCGCCTGTGTGGCCGGATTCTCATACATCCTGGTATTCATGGCCGGCGCCAGAATCTTTTCACAGCTGCAGGCCAGCATGGTAGTGGAAAGCATGTCGTCCGCCAGCCCCCATGCAAATTTCGCCAGACAGTTCGCATCCGCCGGCGCCACCACAAAAACATCCGCCCAGTCCGCCAGCGCTACATGCTCTACCTTCACCTCGGCAGGGCGTTCAAAGGTATCTGTGATGCAGCGGTGTTTTGAAAGCTGCTCAAAGGTCAGAGGCGTCACGAATTCCGTGGCGTTCCTGGTCATGATTACCTGTACCTCTGCCCCCTGCTTTACGTACTCCCGCACCAGTGCCGCTGCTTTATAGCAGGCAATACTGCTGGTCACGCCAAGTAAAATATGTTTTCCTGCAAGCATAGGTATCCTCTCCTCCGGCCTGTACACAAGGATCCGGTATGAAACATTCGTAAAACCGTACAGAAGGATTTTCATACCTCCCGTCTGGACAGTTCGTCTGAAATATGTTACATTATGCTGTGACTTACGACAATTGAGATAAGTGCTTTCGGGTCTCAGATCCGCAGAAACTGCACTTTTGCAGCTTTTGCGGCCATCCTGCCCTTGCAACGTTGTAGTATAGCATATCTTGATGTTTGTTGTCCAGTAAAACACCACTGGTAGATTACTAAGGAAACACTGATTTCATCCGTGTTTCTGATACAGCATCGTTATGTCCCCGGGAGGTCATCCTATGAAAAATCACAATCTGGTTCTGGCTGTGGATATCGGCAATACCAATATCGTCGTCGGCGTCATCCGGGACGACGTCCCCCTGTTCGTGGAACGTATCTCCACCGATCCTGCCAAGACCGACCTGGAGTATGCCGTCACGCTGAAAACCATCCTTGAAATCCACAGCCTTTCACAGACCTGCTTTGAGGGAAGCATCATCTCTTCCGTGGTGCCTCCTGTTACAGGTACGGTGAAAAGTGCTCTGGAAAAGCTGTCCGGAAAAACGCCCCTGGTCGTCGGACCGGGCGTGAAAACCGGCCTGAATATACGGATCGAAAACCCGGCCGGCCTGGGCAGCGATCTGGTTGTAGATGCGGTGGCCGGTCTGGCGGAGTACCCTACTCCTCTGCTGATTATTGACATGGGAACAGCCACAACCATTTCCGCCATCGACAAAAACGGCGCCTACCTGGGCGGCGTCATTATTCCGGGTGCCAAAGTCGCGCTGGATTCCCTGAGCGCCAAAGCTTCCCAGCTGCCGAACATCAGCTTCGAAGCACCTAAGAAAGCCATCGGCACCAATACGGTAGAATGCATGAAGAGCGGAGCCGTCCTGGGAAATGCCAGTCTGCTGGACGGAATGATTGACCGCATGGAAGAGGAACTGGGAGAACCGGCCACGGTGGTAGCCACAGGCGGGCTTGCTCAGTTTGTGGTTCCCCACTGCCGCCGGAAAATCATAGTCGATGATCTCCTGCTCTTAAAAGGGCTGTATATCATTTACCGGAAAAACACACCTCCGGCCTGACAGACAAAGGGACAGTCCCCTTGTCCGTCACGCAGTTTCAGTGTATCCAGATCTCCATGTTCCCCCGGAGCAGGTCTTTGGCCAGCCCAAAGCACTCCCGGAACACATTGTTCGGGAAAAAGAAAACACGGGACGGGGCTGCGATTCCTACAGCCTGAGAAAGCCCCTGCTTTCTGGCAATGCCTACACTCCGGCAGATATGAAAATCGTTGGTGACAATCCCTACATGTCCCGCCTGTGCGAGATCTGCCAGTTCCATACAGAACCGAATATTTTCCACGGTGTTCCGGGAGGCGGATTCCTTCAGAATCCGGTCTTCCGGAATTCCTTTTTTCAGCAGATATTGCGCCATCCCTTCCGCTTCCGGAAATGGTTCATTGAATCCCTGCCCGCCGGAAACAATGCAGACGGTTTCCGGGTTCTTTTCGAGGTATTCCGCCGCCGTATCCAGACGGTACTGCAGCGTAAGACTGGGGCCGGACGGCCATACCTGAGCTCCCAGTACCAGGATGTAATCACAGCCGGGTGTCGCCTGATCCCGGCAATGAGGAAGGATCAGGATCAGGCAGAACAGGATCCACAGAGCGCCTGCGCATATCAGAAAGCGGAACCCGTTTCTGACTGCCGGCGGCAGCCTGTCACCGGCCCCGCAGGACACAAGAGCAAAAATCCCCAGAAATCCGGCTCCCAGTGCGATCCACACCAGCCAGAAAAAGCTTCCTGACCGGACCGCAACAATAGAAATTCCGTAAGCCAGGCAGACGATCGCCAGGATCAGAAATCTCCATTTCCCGACCCTGGCCAGCAGCACAGCCGCCAGGGCCAGACCAATCAGCCATTTCCACATGAAAAATCTCCTTTTATGATACAGCATCCTGGCTGTAAATCTTTTTCGCCACCCGGATACAGCAGATCAGGAGTACACCGGCATTAATCGACAGGCTCACAGGATATGCCGCAACGATGGAGGCATAGGTGTGAAACAGAGGAAATACAAATGTGATCCAGAGAATCCGCAGCCCGCAGACACAGATCAGAGATGCCAGCGCCGGTATCAGGGAATGGCCGAAGCCCCGCAGATACCCGGAAAAGATCTCCACCTGAGAAGAAAAAAGATAGGCAAAAAAGATAATGCGAAGCCGTTCTATCCCGACCTGGATAATCGCCGGGTCGCTGTTGAATATCCCCAGCAGAGGCTTTGCGAAAAAAAGGATCAGCCCGCAGCAGGCGATGGTAAAGCCGAAGCATAAAAACAGGCAGTACCGGAACACCTTTTTGCAGCGGTCCAGCTGGCCGGCACCGTAATTCTGGCCGGTAAACGTCGTACACGCCTGCCCGAAAGAGTTCAGCACAAAAAATGCAAAGGCTTCCAGGTTCACGGCAGCTGCGGAAGCCGCCATAATGGTCGTTCCCAGACTGTTCACCGCCGACTGGATAATGATATTGGACAGAGAGAACATCATGCTCTGGATGCCGGACGGTACCCCGATCTGCAGAATTCTGCGCATGACCCGGCCGTCCACACGGAACCGTGACCATTCCACACGGATCGGTCCTTCATGGCGCCGCAGCAGCCGGAACAGAATCACCGTACTGATCAGGTTGGAAACCACGGTGGCGATCGCAACCCCTTCCACTGTCATATGAACCACACAGACAAGGAAAAGATTCAGCGCTACATTGATCGCACCAGACAGCGTGAGAACCAGCAGCGGCGTACGGGTATCTCCCTGGCTGCGGAAGATCGCTGCCTCGAAGTTATATAACAGGATGATCGGCATACCGAGGAAATAGATCCGCAGATATGTCTCCGCCAGCGGCAGCACCTCCTCCGGTACTGCCAGAAGCCGCAGAATCCGGATGGAAAAAATCTCTCCGAATACTGTCAGGCAAATGCCTCCCAGGAGAGCCACCACCAGAGAACTGTGCACAGCCTTCCGGATTCCTTCCTCGTTTTCCGCCCCGGTATACTGTGAAATCACCACATTCGTTCCCAGAGAAATCCCGATAAACAGGTTTACCAGCAGATTGATCAGAGCACCGTTGCTCCCCACGGCCGCCATGGCTGCTTCGCCCACAAAATGACCGACTACGGCAATGTCCGCCGCGTTAAACAGCTGCTGCAGCATGGCGGTAACTGCCAGCGGCAGGGCAAACATCAGGATCTTATCCGCCAGGGAACCATGTGTCATGTCCACATTGTGGTGTTTCCGGCTCAGATGAGACAGGTGAATCGTATGCATAGCGGCCTCCGGGAAAGCGGTCCATGAAAGGGATATCCGGTGCAGAGGTCAGCCTGTGAAAAGCCGCCTCTGCACCGGATCGGTTCTATGAGTATCAGAGACAATCTATTGCCTGATATATATTCTGCCGGAGCAGGATCATTCGCTGTATCAGGAACGTTCTTCTATTTCAAAGCGATAGCCGGTTTCCTTCATCAGCGCAATGAACGGGTCCGGATCAAAGTATTCCGGTGAATAGACACCGGCTTCCTTCCAGACTCCGCGTGCCATCAGTTCGATGGCAAGGGCAGCGCCCCAGCCTGTCTGCATGGTCACCGCCTGGGAATGCCACTGGCGCATGGATTTCTGGTTGTCAAAAGGCTGGTACAGGAAATATTCCTTCCTTTCTCCGTCCTTTGTCCCAATGCAGTGTACGCCTACCAGCATTTTTCCCAGCATCTCATCCCCGATATCCTTCGGCTGCGGTGCGCAGGCGGCCACCACATCCCTGGGAACTACCTTTACTCCGTCCACTTCTACCGGAGCGAGACTCCGCAGTCCCAGATGATCCAGCACCTTCAAAGCGGTAATCAGGTTCGGATCCAGGCTGATCTTAAAGCTTGCTTTCTTCAGACCATATTTTCTGAGATAACGGGGAAGGGTCACCGTTTCCTCATGCTCTACCTTCACAAGCACATTATCTCCCACGCCTTCCGGCATCCGGAAGGTTTCCTGCCCGGCGAAGGCAGGTTCTACGATCCACCCGCCCCTCTCTTCATCAAACTCCACGTTGGGATTCATCACCTCATCCATCACGGTCCACACGTTGAAGCCAAAGTGGATTTCATCTTCGTCTTCTCCGGGGATCGTCAGATTGCCGCCATCCTTCACATGGGCTTCGGTCATTTCATCAAACAGATGGACTGCCGCATATTTTGCAAATACATTCACCACGCCGGGGTCGATGCCCAGGCAGATGACTGCCATCTGCCCTTTTTTCTTCCAGGCCTCATGGCGGTCAAAATTATACTTGGTCATGGGCTCGGTATAGCTGTTTTCGATGCCAAGGCCATAAGCCGGTTTCTCCATGGGCACAGACCAGGTGCCCATGCTGGCATAATCCGCTCCCGCTGCGAAAGCTGCATCGAAGATGTGGTTGCTGGCAAAAGGCGGCGCTGCATCCATAACAAAATGAATGTTATATTTGCGGGCCAGGGCTTCCATCGCTGCGGTATCCGTCGCATCCACCTGTGCTGCCACAAAGCGGGAATCCCCTTCCATCATTCCGACGACTTCCTGTGCCCGGGACAGGTCATAATCCGTTACCAGGACAAAATCCAGAAGCGGCTGGCTCTGATCCCTCCAGCGGAGAATTTTTAAGATACATTCTCCCACAGCGCCTGCTCCGACCAGCATCATCCGCAGCCCGGTCTGTCCTTT
>CACZQT010000181.1 GCA_902783295.1 uncultured Lachnospiraceae bacterium | reverse complement strand
TTTTCCCTTCTCTCCCATTCATTTTCTGCATCAAAAAAGGAGCCGCTCGCTTTCGCAAGTAGCTCCAGGGAAATTCGTTTCAGGCTAATCGCCTGTGTCAATTATTGGGGGAGGGGGGGGAGTCCTCAAAACCAGCATCCTCTACATCCATCAATGTCCGCAGTTCTTCTATCATTTCTTCATCCTTGAGGCGGAATTTTACTTCTACTCGTCTGGATGCGTCCATGTCGATTTCCCCGTTGGCTTTTAAGATCGGATTGCTCATGGAGTGTCCGTTTACCGTCAGGATATCCCGCAGGGTCTTAGACTCGGAGTACTCCAGGAAGGAGTCCTCGATTTCCAGAAGGTACATGGCTACTGCCAGGGAACGCTGCTGGGACAGCTGCAGGTTGTAGTTATAGGAACCGCTGGTATCGGTATAGCCGTCGATAATGATCTCGGCTACATTGGGCAGATAATCTTCTGAGAGGAGCACGTGGCAGTAAATCGGAAGTACCTGCTGCAGCACGGCTTCGCCCTCCGGAGAGAGTGTGGTATCGTTGTAGGCAAACATGACGTTGGAGTCCAGCATCAGAGCGCCGGTTTTCTCATCGATAGTCACGTTGACGTTATTTGCGGCAAATTCCTGACGCAGCGCTTCAATAACATCTGCCTTTACGCCGATGATTCGGTCGATCTGTGCCTGTTTGTCCTTCAGTTCCTGGGTCTTGGATGCAATTTCCTGTGCCTGTGCCGTCAGAGTCTTGGACTGTTCGTCCAGCGTGGACTGCTGTTCGTTCAGAGTCGTCTGCTGCTTATCCAGAGTTGCCTGCTGCACTTCCAGGGTGATCTGCTGGGCTTCCAGGGTATTCTGCTTTTCTGCCAGCAGCCTGGCCTGTTCTTCCAGGGCAGCCTGCAGTTCGTCCAGGGTCAGGTTCTGTTCATCCAGTTTTTTCTTCTGCTCGGCCAGGAGGGCGTCCTGGGCTTCCAGTTCCTCCTGCTTTTCCAGCATGGCCGTATTGTATTCACTCTGCAGGCGGATCCTTTCTTCCTGCTCTGCCAGCCTTTCCACGTAGTTTTTCTGCGCCTGGAACAGGGTGACACACATGATCAGCACGAACAGCAGCAGCACGCCGGCCATCATGTCGGAATAGGACCGCCAGATATTAAAGGCTTCTTTGTCTCTGCGGCGTCTTCCTGTTTTAGTCATAGCCACCTCCTATTCATACATCAGCCGAACCATTTGGATTTCTTCTTGTCTTTCAGTTCTTTGACATCCTTGCTGATCTTGCTGATCTTTTCACCCTGCCGCTCTTCTGATTCCTGAATCAGGTTTCCGACCTGGCTGATCATGCGGGCTTCGGATTCTTTGCTTTGTCTGGACATGCCGGGGTAGAGATAAATGGTCTTGCCGTCGCTGCCGGCCACATCCATCTGGTAGAACAGCCGGCGGATTTCCTCCAGGGATTCGTTCATCTTCCGCTGGGTTTCCTGGAAGTCGCGGATGCTCTTGTTGTATTCTTCGATCAGCTTTTCGTTCTTCTGGTAGGTCGCGGTGATGGCCGTCAGTACGCGGTCCGTCGCATCGTTGGCCTTTTCGAATTTGTCGTAGGCATTGGCGGCCTCTGTCAGATAATTCTGCATAGCCTGGTTGCAGGCCACCCAGAACTTGGAGGATTCCTGCTCTGCCCGGGAAAGATTCCGGAGGCTTCCTTCCTGCGCTGCCTGGAAGTCCTTCGTGACCTGGCCCATCTGGGCGCTCATGGCTGCTACAGAATCTCCTACGGCCTTCTGGGCTGCTGCGATCTCACGGACAGACTGGCGCATGGCATTTTCATCCGCAGCGAACATCGCGCGCATTTCATCCGCCATCTTTGTATATGCCTGCTCTGTATAGCGGATATTCCGGTTCATGCTGTCATTTACAGATTTGAGGGTTTCACCGAAATCCGTGAATTCCGTACGGAAGGATGCCTTCATCTCCTTTACAAAAGAGGTGACGATATCCTGCAGGAACAGCTGCTGGTTATTGCTGATGGAATTCATCATATCGCCCAGCTGATTATTGATGCGTTCCAGCGTAGGCGCCATGTTGGCCGCAAAGCCGTGCGCCACCTGGTCAGAGAATTCCGCCGTCAGGGAACGGATCAGGGCATTCTGCTCTTTCTGCCCTTTTACCATACGGTTCTGCGCTTCCATGGCAGCGGAAGGCACCAGACGCGTGTGGAAACGGTCCAGAAAATCCTGCAGTGCGTCCCCCATCTTCTGGTAGCCGGTCCGCAGGCTGTAGGAGCAGACCAGGGACAGGCTCAGGCCGAAAATGGATGTCAGGAAGGCCACCTTAATACCGTTAACCAGAGACGTCACGGACGACGTCATTGCTTCATAGTTCGAAGGCTGGAAAGCCCGGAGACCCCAGACCAGACCCATGAAGGTACCCAGAATACCCAGGCTCGTAAGGAGCTCCGGTACCAGATCCAGCAGACGTTTATGGATCAGGCTGTCCGTCTCATCCTCATTGATATAGTCTTCGATATCGCAGATGCCGCTCTTGCTGCGTCCATAATCCTGCAGGAAACGGTCCAGATTTCTGCGGAGCGGACGGTAAGTTTCCAGGCTGTTCACCTGGTCTTCCAGTGTAACCGCATCCCCGTCGCTCATGGCATCAATCTGCTGGGACGATGTCCGAAAATAGTCTGTGATGTTGGCCATGCGGAAAATCCCTCCGAAGAGGGCTACGAGATACACAAATGCCATAACACCCAGAAAAGCATAGTTGTATATGCATGTCATGCTGAAATAATCGCCGCCCGCGGTTGCCACGATCAGTGCGGCACAGCCAGCCAGGACAAGCAGGAACAGAAAAAAGTCCAGTATCTTCCGGCCCATGTGATATCCTCCATTTCTTTCTAATCGGTTTGAGTGCCTGGCAGCGGAAACAAAGTACTCCTCGCAATCGTCTTTCTGTACCATCGTGCAGAAAAACAGCGAAATAACCCCGTACCGTTTTTGCGTAAACCTCGGGAACAGTATAGCGCATTTTAAGATTGCGCACAATGGGGAAAATTTCTTAAGACGGAAGCCGGTTGCAGTTATGGCAAAATTATGCTATTAATTAAGCAATATTTATTGAATAACCATAAGCACCGTGCGCGCCGCGGAAAGAACGCCGGCGGCGTTCTTGAATCAGTTGCTTTCTTATAGATCTTATTGGTGAGATCTGTTCTCATCCCCCCTGTCCAGGGTTTACACAAGGAGGATATCCACATGCGTACATTTTCCAGATTCAGAATCGCCGGAGCAGCCCTGCTCCTGGCTGTAATGGCAGTGCTGCTGCCGGTTTCCAAAATACAGGCAGCCGGAAAGGATAACGGAAGCAAAAGCTATAATCTTTACGGCTCAACAACAGCCAGCGATGGTTCTTTTGACCGGGATGCCCTGGCGACCCTGATATCTGCCGTAAACGGCGGTCAGATTAAAGGGAATAAGACTTCCATTTCTTCCGACAGCCTCACCGCTTACGACTTCGACCTGGACCGTGACGGATCTTCGGATGTCCGGGCATACCAAACCCTTGTAAGAAGGCTCTCCACCTGCAGTATTAAGGGCAAATGCAAAATAAAACTTGGCAGCAGTGGCTTAGCCTGGTTCCAGGCAAATGCCTACTATGGCAGCACCCACGCCAATTACTATTCAACCTTGACGTTTGATTTCGGCGTCGATCTGTCAAAAGAAAGCCTGTCTGTTTCCGCTAAGACGTATACCGGCTCTCCCATAACAGCCGTGGAGACAGTAACGGCCAGTCCACATACGTATAATAACCTTGGAAGCGGCGTGACCGTAATTTACACGGCAAGGATGCTGACGCGTGGTATAGATTATATTACGAACTACACGGACAATACCAACGCCGGTACGGCTTCCGTGAGCATTACGGGCCAAGACGTTAATTCTTATCATTATTTCGGCACCCAGAAGAAGACGTTTACCATCAACCCAGCTCAGATTTCCAGCACCACCATCACTGTGCCGGATGTCACCTGGCCGGCCACAAGCAGTGTCGCCACGGCCGTTTTCAACGGAAAAACGCTGACGTCAGGAACCGATTATGTGGCAACTCATGTCGTCAGTTCCGGAAATCATTCGATAAAACTAACCGGAAAAGGCAATTTCACCGGCACGGCCAACGTTGGTTACAATATCCAGCCGGCGGATCTCAGTACAGCCATCATCACGGTAAGCAGCCAGACCTATACCGGCAAGGCCATAGAACCGGATTTC
>CACZQT010000180.1 GCA_902783295.1 uncultured Lachnospiraceae bacterium | reverse complement strand
CATTCGCGGCTATAGTAGCATAGTTGGAGCAGGGTTGCAAGTCTTTCGGCAGAGGATAAAAGGATGAAGAAAACAGCGAATCCAAAGTCATTCAGAGCGCAGGAATCGCGGATGATTCCTGAATCATATTTCTGACGGAACTGCATGGGAGACAAATAGAAAGAAAGTCTGGAGGAAACGGCTATGCTGGGACAGGCAAAAGGACACCGACTGGATGGATTCGTGACGGATTACGTGGTTTTTGACCTGGAGACGACCGGGGTCTCGCCGACATATGATTCTGTGATCGAGATATCTGGAATACGGGTTCGGAACGGAAATCCCGTGGCTGAGTATTCGTCCCTGATTAATCCCGGAATCCCCATTCCTCCGGATGCGAGCCGGGTTAACGGAATTACCGATGATATGGTGGCCGACGCGCCGTCGATTGAAAAGGTCCTGGCGGATTTTCTGGATTTTACCGGGAACGATGTGCTGGCCGGCCATAATATCCACTGCTTCGATATGAAATATCTTTACCGGGACAGCCGCAGGCTGTTTCAGGCGATTCCCGGTAATGATTATATAGATACGCTGATGCTCTCCAGGAAGTGGCTGCCGCAGCTGGCGCATCACCGGCTGACAGATGTGGCGGCGCATTATCAGATTTCCACCGAAGGCGCGCACAGAGCCCTGCAGGACTGCCGTATGAACCAGGAAGTTCTGGAGTGCCTCCGCATGGAAGCGAAGCGCTCCGCAGGCCGGCCTGATGCAGTGGAGATCTGTCCTCTGTGCGGCCGCCGGATGGTGCTCCGCCAGGGACGCTTCGGAGAATTCTGGGGATGTCTGGGATATCCGTCCTGCCGGTTTACCAAAAACAGGTAATATCCTGACAGAAAATGACTCCTGACGCTGCAGGTGAGAGAAACTTTTTTCTTGCATTCACGCTTTATCGTGCTATACTACTAAGGAAAATCTGATTCAATCAGTGTTTCCTTACATCAGCGTTTTCTAAGGAAATCGGACAAGAAAGGAAGAGGAACAATGGAAAAGAAAAATGTTGACTGGGGCAATCTGAGTTTCAGCTATATGCCTACCGATGAAAGGTATGTGTCCCGTTTCAAGGATGGCGCCTGGGATGAAGGCTGCATGACGAAAGATCCTGTAGTGCAGATGAGCGAATGCGCCGGTGTACTGCAGTACTGCCAGGCCTGCTTTGAAGGTCTGAAAGCCTATACGACGGAAAAGGGCCAGACCGTGGTATTCCGTCCCGACATGAATGCTGAAAGACTGAAGAATTCCTGCGAACGCCTGGAGATGCCTGTTCTTCCGGAAGGCCGTTTTGTGGAATCCGTTGAAAAGGTTGTCAAGGCCAACTGGGCGTGGGTGCCGCCGTATGGTTCCGGTGCTACGCTGTATATCCGTCCTTTCATGTATGCCTGCGGTCCTGTTATCGGTGTGGCTCCTGCCAAGGAATATGAATACCGTGCTTTCTGTACGCCGGTTGGCCCGTACTTTAAGGGCGGCGTGAAGCCTCTGACCATCCGTGTCAGTGATTTTGACCGTGCAGCTCCCCGCGGAACCGGACATATCAAAGCCGGCCTGAACTATGCCATGAGCCTGCATGCTATCGTGGATGCTCATCATCAGGGCTTTGACGAGAATATGTATCTGGATCCTGCGACCCGTACCAAGGTCGAGGAAACCGGCGGCGCCAACTTCCTGTTTGTCACCAAGGACAATGTGGTGGTTACACCGAAGTCCGACAGCATTCTGCCGTCCATCACCCGCCGTTCTCTGATGGTTGTGGCCGAGAAATACCTTGGCCTGAAAGTGGAGCAGAGGGAAGTGCTGCTGGATGAAGTAAAGGATTTCGCTGAATGCGGTCTCTGCGGTACTGCAGCCGTTATTTCTCCGGTCGGCAAGATCGTAGACCATGGAAAAGAAATCTGCCTGCCCAGTGGCATGAGCGATATGGGTCCCGTCACCAAGAAGCTGTATGATACCCTTACCGGTATCCAGATGGGACGGATCGAAGCGCCGGAAGGCTGGATTCACGTGATCGAATAAATCATAGTTTTCATGTTCAATGCCTGTGAAAATACCCTGGCAGGTGTTTTCACAGGCAGAATCTTTGACGGGCAAGGCTTTGCAGCTGTGTATGCCGGGCGGACTGTGAAAACGTTAAAAATCAACCGAGTGGGGGAATTGTCATGAAGTTTACCAAGATGCATGGCATCGGTAATGACTATGTGTATGTGAATTGTCTGGAAGAGGAACTGCCGATTGACCCCAGCCGCCTGGCGGAACTGGTCAGCGACCGTCATTTCGGCATCGGCTCTGACGGACTGATTCTGATCAAACCATCGGAAACGGCGGACTTCGCCATGGATATTTACAACGCTGACGGTTCCCGTGCCATGATGTGCGGAAACGGGATCCGGTGTGTGGCGAAATATGTATACGACCATGGCATGACCAATATGACGACGGTTCGTATCGAGACTCTCTCGGGGATCAAGGATATCAATCTGGCGGTTAAAAACGGAAAAGCCGTATCCGCTACAGTAGATATGGGGATTCCTGTACTGCTTTCACACAGGGCGGATGTACCCCTGGTTCCCGGTGCTCTTTCTGACTGGGATCCTGCCGGCATCTGGGAGGATATTTCCGCAGCCGGGCAGCTGCTTCGCATGATTCCCATTTCCATGGGAAATCCCCATGCCGTGATTTTTGTGGATGATACCACTTCGCTGGATATAAATCGCTGGGGACCCGCGATTGAAACATCCCCCCGTTTTCCGGACCGGACAAATGTGGAATTTGTTCAGGTGACGGATTCCGGGCAGGCCCGCATGCGGGTCTGGGAGCGAGGCTCCGGAGAAACCATGGCCTGCGGAACCGGGGCCTGCGCTGCGGCAGTAGCCTGTGCTCTTTCGGGGCGGACCGGCCGTGCAGTGGAGATTAAGCTTCTGGGAGGAACGCTGAATATCCGGTGGCGGGAAGAAGATGGCCACGTGGAAATGCGCGGACCTGCGACAGAAGTATTTACCGGGAATTTTGAACTGTAAAATAGATACCGGGTCGCCTGTCGGCCCTGGAAGGAGCCGGGAATGTCCGGAAATGAAGACTGGAGCCAGCGCAGGGCGAAAAAAAGAAATACTCTGAAACCCTACAATGACGATTACAGAGAAACCGGCAGGAGGCGTCCTCGAAGAAAGATTGAAGAATTTGACGAAGAGGATTTCTCCCGGATGAACGGTCCGGACAGCCGTTATGATGAGGAACCCGCCGGACCGCGGAAAAAACGGAAAAAGCACGGTGCTCTGAAAATCATACTCTGGGTTCTGCTGGTGCTTTTCATGCTGGCGGCCGCTGCTGTTCTGGCAGTCTCCGCCGTTCTGGGAAGCCTGTGGAGCCACACGGAGAAGGCTGATTTTAAGGCGGCAGATATCGCTCTGAACCAGGATATGGCGGAGACGGTACGTTCTTCCCTGAAAGAATACCGCACTATCCTGATCTGCGGTGTGGATTCGCGGGATAATACGGCACCTAAGTCCGGTACTCCGGCAGAGAGCAATGTTCTGGCAGCAATACATAAGAAGACCGGCGCCGTGAGGCTGCTGACCATTTACCGGGATACTGTTGTGGAATCTCCTGACGGCAGATCCATGAAACTTTCCGAGGTATTTGAGCAGTATGGAATGCGGAAACAGCTGGAAACGATAAACCGGAATTTTGACCTTGACGTCACGGAATACATCACCCTGAACGGGAAGGCTCTGGCCCAGGCGATCGGCTTTCTGGGCGGGATTGACCTGGATCTGGGTACGGAGGAATGCAAGAGCATCAACCGTTATCTGGAAGAGGTCATGCAGGCCATCGGTTTTGCTTCGACGCGGCTGACTGTGGCAGATGGGATTCAGCGTGTGGACGGCGTGCAGGCGGTTACGTACTGCCGTCAGCAGAATGTTCCCGGGAATGATTATCAGAGGACAGAGCGGCAGCGTACCGTACTTGCGAGAACGCTGGCGAAGGCTGGAAAAGCAGGACCTGTAAAAATCATGCAGATCTGCAGCCGGGTGTTTCCCGGGATTTCCACCAGCCTGTCCCTGAAGGATGTGGCAGTTCTCCTGATGAGAATCCGGAAGTATACCGTCCGGGATTCCGCCGGTTTTCCGTTCGAGTATAAGGAGAAAACGGAAGAAGACGGAGAGGCTGCCATTTATCCGGAAACATTGGTTCACAACGCAGCAGAAATGCACGCTTACCTTTATGGAAACAATGGCTATACACCGTCCGGTACAGTAACGGAAATCAGCCGGCGGATAGAAGATGCCTATAAAAAATGAGATAAGTTGAGCAAAGGGGAGAGCCCTCTGTCCCGGCCGGGACAGAGGGCTCTCCCCTTTGCTGCAGATATGGAAACATTCCCTGACCTGCTTATTTCGCTGTTTGAACAATCTTTTTTCACAACTTCGTCACAAAATACGGATATACTCTGCAACAGTGAAAGGAAAAAAACCACTTTCGTGTTTTACACGGGAGCGGCGTTCATAGGAAAGGAGTACAGATCATGAAAGACTGGTACGAAGAATATGAAGAAAAGGACTTCACAGAAGAAATGAACCGGCAGACGGTGGAAGAGGAAACAGAACCCCGTTTCCGGAGAACCCGTAAGAAACATAACGCGAGGAAAGCTATTGTGGCGGCTGCCGCAGCCCTGATCCTGGGCGGGTCCGCCATAGGCACAAGCTGGCTGGCCGGGGCGAACACCGTGGCTGCAGAAGAACAGCCGGCGGCCGCTGAAGCGGAGGAAGCCCAGGAACAGGAAGAACCTGTTGAGCGTGAAACACAGATCAGTACAGCGGAACTGGATGCCGAGAAAGCTCAGATTGTAAAAGCCCTGGACGTTACGGAAGTCGTGGAAGTGGCTATGCCTTCTGTCGTGGCTATCACAACGACAGCAGTTTACCAGAGCTATTACAACAACACCATGGATCCCTTCTACTACTTCTTCTATGGTTACGGATATGACGGCGGTAACCAGGGTGGCGGCCAGGAATATCAGGTGACCGGTGCAGGTTCCGGCATCATCATCGGGGATGATGGGGAAGAGCTCTGGATCGTTACGAACAACCATGTAGTAGAAGATGCGGATACACTGACTGTCAGTTTTGTGGATGAAACCACGGCTGACGGTACGGTACTCGGTACGGACAGCAGGAACGACCTGGCAGTTGTAGCAGTAAAGCTTGCGGATCTTTCCGAGGAAACCAAGCAGGCCATCAAGGCTGTGAAGATGGGCGACTCTGACAGTCTGCGGCTGGGTGAGACAGTCATCGCTATCGGGAATGCTCTGGGTCTTGGCCAGTCTGTAAGTACCGGTGTGGTCAGCGCAGTAAACCGTGAGATCACGACTTCCAAGGGAACAAAACTGACGACCATTCAGACCGATGCGGCTATTAACCCCGGCAATTCCGGTGGTGCTCTGCTGGATGCCAACGGCGAACTGATCGGTATTAACGTAGCCAAGGACGCTGAAACGGATGTTGAAGGTATGGGCTATGCCATCCCGATCTCTTCCGCAAAGAGTATTATCTCCCGACTGACAATCCGCAGGGAACCGGTCAGCGAGGAAGACTATCCTTACATCGGTGTACAGCTTAAGGATATCAGCAGTGACGTGGCGGCTGCCTATCGTATGCCTCAGGGCATCCTGGTCTACGGCCTGGTAGAGGATGGCCCGGCCAAGAATGCAGGCATGCTGGAACAGGATATTATTACCAGCTTCAACGGAGTGCCGCTGACGACGTATGAAGAACTGACGAATGAACTGCAGTATGTGGCCGGTGGTTCGGAAGTTACGGTTACAGTACAGAGGCTGGAAAACGGTTCTTACAATGAAAAGGAACTGACGCTTACACTGGGTTACCGGAAGGATTACCAGACCGGCAGCCAGTCCCAGAATCAGAAGGGACAGCAGCAGTCCGGACAGAACGGAGACAACAGCCAGAATGGTCAGAACGGCCAGAATGGCCAGAATGGCCAGAACGGCAGCCGCGGCGGCTGGGGCGGCTTCAATTTCGGCGGCAGGTAAAGAACCGGAGAATGCAGAATATATACTTTCCGGCAGAGACTTCATATTCGGACAGAATCATGAAATTCTGTAATGGAAGATGACTCATTGAAAAAAAAGGGAGAGAAGACCGGTGAGGATCTTCTCTCCCTCTTTTCGTTACAGCACCTGACAGGAT
>CACZQT010000179.1 GCA_902783295.1 uncultured Lachnospiraceae bacterium | reverse complement strand
TTCAGCTCGGAAACCAGCAGATCCGTACCGGTCATGGGGATTCCGGCTGTATTCCTGTATGTGACTTCGATTTCATAGGTATTCCCGTCAGAGGCATTGACAGTTTTGTTCAGGATGGTTTCAGTAATTGCATAAATGCTGAACGATTCAGCGTTAAAGGCAATCCACCCTTCACTCGCTGTGACAGTTTCCACAAATTCCGGCTTCGCGGTGCTGTCCGCCAGATGGTAAACTCCATATTCGCCTTCGCCAAACCGCTCATCGCGAAGATGCACCTGAACCTTCTTCTCCGCGGGCTGCCAGGTGTGGCCTTTCTTTTTCTGGTTTTCGCTGGCATAGATTCTGATATCATACGCGACGATGACCGTCTCCCCATCGATCTCCACTTCGACAGGCTGTACATCGATCACGCCCTTTGACGGCACCTTCCCGGTGATATAGAGATCCTCATTGGCGTACAAAGCGCCCTCGATCTCCTCCGTTTTCTCTTCCGGTTCCTCCTTCTCCACGGCAAAGGCTATTCCATTCGGACCCTTCATCGCCAGATCAATCACGACGGTGTCGCCAATCTGCAGGTTTTCAGCCACCGGATCGAGCAGTTCATTGTTCCTGACCGGAAAAACCGAAAGCCTTCCTTCCGCCGGCAGGGCTGTCACCACAGCCTCCACAGTAAGGTCCGAATTGTTTTTTATTCCGCTCACGGTCCATGCGTCTGAAATCACCCAGTCCCCGCTGAGATTTTCATTCCGCACCGCACCGGGAACCTGATTCTTTTTGACTGTACCGAAGATTTCGACGGTTACATACTGTCCGGCATCTTCATAGCGGAAATTGGCATTCTGCTTCTTTTCTTCCAGCTCTGAACGAGCCTCCCGGTAGACTGCCCGGAGCTGCCGGTCCGTCAGAATGAGCTCCTCTTTTTTGAAGGGGCTGTTTCCGTCGTACCAGCCCAGGAAAGCCGCTCCGGCAACTTCCGGAGCCCATGGCAGCGTTTCAATAGATGTGCCATCAGCAACAAAGAGCGTCTCGACTTCTTCTCCATCCGCTGTAAAGATCACGGTATGATACTGGGTTTTGGGCGCCTGAACAGAGAGCTCCCGCCGGAGACTTTCCGTCTGTTCCCCGCCATCCACCAAAGATTCTTTCTGTTCTTCCCCGCCAGTCATGGATTCAGACTGTTCTTCACCGTCTTCCAGTGTTTCAATCTGTTCCTCTCCAACTGTCAAAGCTTCGGTCTGTTTCTCTCCGTAGGACAGATTATCTGTCGTCTCTTCCCCAACGGACGCGCCAAAGCTGATGTTGTTCTGAACCAACATCAGCAAAACCAGAATCCATGCCGTGAATCGTTTCATACTGATTCCCCCATGAGCTTATCCCAGGGATTTCGCCTTGCCTTCATTGTTTCCAGCCAGTGTTGTATCCTGTCGGGCCGCTCTGTTTATCACTCTCCGGGCTGTCCCGCTCTTCCTTCCCTGTGTTGAACCATGGTCTGCTCATCCCCTTACATGTGCGCAAAAGTTTCACTGCTTCCGACTTCATCACGATATCATTATCCTGCTTTGGGGTTACTCTGTCGATTACATCCAGAGTCACCCCAAATTTGGGGAACGATCTGATCACCTGACCAAGCCGATGGTTCCACAGTCTCGATAGAAAACCGGATTACATATTCCTTCCATATGGGCAGAAATATCCAGTGTCCCTATATATAATACACAAAAAAAGGGCTTATGGCAAGCAATTCTTCCATTAAGCACATGGATTTCATACCGTGGCATCACTGCTGACAGGCGTGCCCCGGAATTATCTGGTTCGAAAAAGCAAGGGAAAAACGCAGGTTGCCCAGTAAGAACGAGCTGACAGGCCTGGCAAAGAATTCACAGTACAGAGAAAAACTCAAAGCACAGATTATCCAGGCTTTCTGAAAGACAGAACCGGCCCTTTTTGAGAGCCGGTTCTATCTTTTTTCCTGTTATGTCATAGGTCACATCGGTTCCTGATTACGCTTCCTCAGAATTGTTCTTCCGTTTGCGGGAGAGCAGGAGCAGCGCAATACCAGCGCACAACATAAGGACATAAGGAGCAACTCTCAGAACCACGCCCG
>CACZQT010000178.1 GCA_902783295.1 uncultured Lachnospiraceae bacterium | reverse complement strand
TCTGGAACGCTCTGTGGTGCACAGAACCAGATCCTTCTCGTCCCCCAGCTTAATTGTATCCTTCGAGCGGACCGCGATCGTACAGCCTGGTACCTCTTTCACCGCTTCCAGGCAGCGGTCCACATCCTCTGTACGGATCAGAGGCCTGGCTCCGTCATGGATCAGAACTATATCCCCGCCGGCTGCTGCCAGCCCGTGCAGAACGGATTCCTGCCGGGTAGCGCCGCCCGGCACGAGTTTCCAGGATTTCGAGAATTCCAGGGTTTCCGCCAGATCCTGCTCCCCGTCCTTTACGACCAGAATCCACTCTTCGATCCCTTCGGCAGCTTCGAGTACATCAATACTGTACTGCAGGATCGGACGCCCGTTAGCCTGAACATATACTTTATTGCCGTCTGCTCCGAAGCGGGTGCCCGAACCGCCTGCCAGGAGAATGGCACTTACGTTCGTTTTCCTGTCCATAAACCCTGTTCTCCCGTGTTATTCGTTTCAGTCCTCTGTAACGACGATATCCGCCACCCGTCCGCCGGCGGCTTTGATCAGATCTGCCGGTACCAGCTCCAGCTGCAGTCCCAGCGCGCCGCCGCTTACCAGTACCGTGGGCAGAGCTTCTATAGACGTATGAAACACTGTCGGAAACTGTTTTTTCATCCCGATGGACGTGCAGCCGCCCCGTACATAGCCCGTCAGCGGAGTCAGTTCTTTCAGCGGCAGCATTTCCAGGGATTTTTCCCCTACCACCTTTGCCGCCTTCTTGAAATCAATCTCATCGTCGATCGGCAGGACAAAAACATAGTGTTCCCGGCTTTTTCCTACCGTCACCAGTGTCTTATAAACCTTCGCGTGATCCTGTCCCAGGGTATCCGCGATCTGTGCCCCGTCTGTAAATTCCGTGCATTCGTAAGTATGCGGCGTATATTTGACTTTATTCTTATCCAGAATGCGCATGGCATTCGTCTTCACTTCTTTTTCTTTCTTCGCCATGACTTCTCCTTATGTTTCAGGCAGTGACGCAAAGAGCCTCCGGCAGATTTACCGTCTCGGCAGCATACAGACTGCATCCCGTCAGGTCTTTACACTGTCCGAAAGCCAGGTCCCTTACCCTCGTGTTTTCAAAAAACCCGTAAACAGCCGAACCGGATCCCGTCATGCGGGCTCCCAAAGCACCTGCTTTCAGCAGGGCTTCTCTGATTTCCTGAATCCGTTCCTGTTCAGGAACCGCCTCTTCAAAGATATTATATAACGCTCCGGCTGCGGCCCGGGCATCTCCGCGTTCCAGGGCCTGCACCATCTGCCCGCCAGCTCCGAGATAATGCCTGTCCCGCAGACTGTCCGCCCTCGCATACATTTCGCCGGTCGAAAAATGCATGTCCGGCTTGATGAGCAGAAGGGGCAGGCTCAGGTCTGTACATATATCCGTCAGCTGTTCGCCGATCCCCCTTCCCAGAGTCGCGTGCGGGATTATACAGGCAGGAACATCCGCCCCCAGTCCGGCACCAAGCCGGATGAGACCGTCCCGTCCCAGCTCCAGTCCGTATGTATGATTCAGCCATACCATAAATGCGGAGCAGTCCGTACTGCCGCCGCCCAGACCCGCACCGGAAGGGATCTTCTTTTCCAGGTGAACGGTCAGCCCGGGGATTTTTCCGGGATAGCAGCTGTGCAGCAGCCGGTAGCCCCGGCAGACCAGGTTGTCTTCATTCTCAAACTCTTTGACGGAACAGGTAAACACAAGTTCATCCGTCCCGTTCTCCGTGATTTCCAGTTCATCCGCCAGAGATATGGGCTGAAACACCAGTTCCAGATCATGATAGCCATCCGGGCGTTTCCCCAGAATTTCCAGCGTCAGGTTAATCTTTGCTCTTGCCTGAAGTTTCATAAGATCCTCCACTGCCGGAGCGGCAGTTATTCCACCGTCAGTATGCAGAACACACTGATTCCAAGCCCACGGCCGAAATCCGTAAGCCCTTCCCCGGTTGTTGCCGTAATTCCCACGCTGTTTTCGGGAAGTCCCATCAGGCTTCCGATGGACCTCCTCATTTCATCTGTCTTCGGCGCAATCTTAGGTCTGGCGCATTCTATCGTAATGGACAGGTGAACCGGATGAAACCCCTGTTCTGAGAGATCCCGCAATGCTGCCTTCAGATATTCCCGGCTGTCCGTAATCCCCGCGCGGCACATCTCATCCGCGACCCTTCCCAGAATATTCCGGCAGGTAATCCCGGACACCGCGTTGGTGACGGCGTGCAGAACCACATCTCCGTCGCTGTTTGCATCCAAAGCGGGAGCCGTGTCAAAAGCCACGCCTCCCAGCATGCAGGTTCCCCCCTGCCCCTCTTCTTTAAACCGGTGACTGTCCTGCCCTATGGATACTTTCATAGACTGCCTCCACTACTTCATCGACCGTCAGTTTATCCGTCTGAACCGTAATATCCGCCGCGGCTGCATAGCAGTCGGCGCGCTTCGCTTTCATCTGGGCGATATATTCCACATTCATATGTCCGTTCAGCAGCGGGCGGGAATCATCTCCCTTTACACGCTCCAGGATGGTCTCCGGAGTGGCCTCCAGCCGGATCACAAACCCGTTTTTCTTCATATATTCCACATTCTGCGGGCGGACTGCCATGCCGCCGCCGCAGGAAATCACATAATCCGAAAGCTCCGACAGTTCTCTGCACAGCCCCGTTTCCAGATCCCGGTAATAAGGCTCTCCTTTCCGGGCAAAGATGTCTTTGACAGACATACCTTCCCGTTCGGCGATAATATCATCCGCCTCGATATGGCGGCAGTGATATTTCTTCGCGAACGCCTTAGATACCGTTGTTTTCCCGCTTCCCATGAATCCAATGAAGAACAGGTTTTTTGCCATTCTTTTATTCTCCCAATATTTTTATACACTTCCCAGACTTCTCCGGAAGTCTCTCTTCCATTCCTGTACAAGCTCCTGGAGGCCATAGGAGCGGCGGATGCCGTCCTTGTCCAGCCAGGAAAGCACATCTTTCACCTTCTGTTCATCTTTTGCCTGTTCCCAGGCGTCCGTAAGTTCCTGTTTCCACACAGCCAGCTGTTCCTCCCGGGGAGCCGGAATTCCCTCCCCGACGCGGATCTCCGGATTCATCTGCCGGATCTGGCAGATTTTCTTCAGATATTGATCCTTCGGAGCCAGTTCATAGGCTTTTTCCAGGCAGGAAACCGCATCCTGCCACTGATACTGCCTGGCAAGGGCCATGCCTCTTCCTGCCCAGGCCCGGGCTGTGAAACCGCCGTCCCTCAGCTCCGGCTCATCCCCGTGGAGCAGCCTGTCGTAGAAAAGCCCCGCCGTAGAATACCTTCCCCGCCGGAAAAGGGCATCCGCCTTATCCATCAGCCGCATGGCCGGCGACTTCCGGGAGAGGGCTGACAGCTGCTCTCTGAATGCGAACAGTTCATCCCCGTTATAATAGTGGATGTCCTGGAGGATGACCAGCAGCAGCTCGGAGAGTTCTGCCTGATCCGCCCATTTCCGAAGCTTCAGTTCCAGATTCTCCATGCCCAGCTCTTTTCCGATAAACCGGAAAAGCCTTTCGTCCAGGAAGTCTTCAGAGATCAGCGAAGCATTGTGATAGATATAGTAACTCAATTCTTCCCCGGAATACAGGTACAGTCCCAGTTCTTCCACATAGTACGGTTCCTTTACCTTCAGACTCCGGCAGGCCAGTATACTGCCCATGGATCTCCTCCTTCCTGTCGTTTTTCCGTTATTTTCAATACACCTGCTGCGGCAGCAAAACCGCTACAGGGCGATATCCTCCCGAATGATCTTTCCGGATGCGGGGAACAGCTCCCCGAAGCCTCTGTCAATCAGCCGGACCGTCATCTGGTTCTCGGCAGTGAAGGATATGATGACTTCCATCCGGGTCGTTTTGTTGGGGCGCTGGGGGAATCCTGAAAAATCAATCCGCACTTTCCTGGTCTGCGGAGTCCCTGCCCAGGCCAGATTCAGTTCCAGAATATTGGTTCCGTCCGGAATCAGCTCTACGGAAGACCTGGCTTCCACCCAGTTGGTTCCGGCTTCCACAAGCATCAGTTTTTCATTCCTGCCTTCATACAGCACCTGCAGGCTTACAGAGACAGGCACGCGGCCTTCTCCCAGACAGACGTAGGGATAAGCGGTTTCCTTCCTCTCTGCATCCCCTGCCAGGTATGCCGCTCCGCTGGCGAAAACGTGCTGCCCGGCGAAAACCTTCCGCTTATAACAGACCTTCTGCAGAAATTCCGGAGCCCAGGAGGTATCCACAAAACCTTTTCCGGTCAGATACACGGAAGATACCACTTTTTTCTCCAGCATGCGCTGTGCACAGGCAGCCAGAATGGTATCTGCCATATGCTCCCCGGATTCATTATCCAGAAGGTTCAGACTGAAGCCGTCCTCCAGCTTTTCACGGGAAGCTTCCACCACCGGCGGCCTGCGTCCCCGGATCATATGCATCTCATAGTAGTTCAGCCCGTCGTCCATCAGATCAAACATGGACACCGTATTCGCCCAGATTTCTCTGGGCTGGCTCAGAACATAATGGACAAAACATTCTGAATGACAGAATACCCGTACAGACTCCCGCGCCAGATGGCAGCGTTCCGCAACCCGCACCAGAAGATCCGGCATCTGCGGAGTAATCTGCTGCAGAGAGAACGCCAGGCAGTCAACCTGCTGGTTCTCAAAGGTCCGCGCAGCCATATCCAACAGCATGGATACAAAGCGCGAGAGCATGTCCTCCGCTGTATATTTTACGCCTTCGATCGTCGCTGTTCCTTCCTTGGATGCCATGCGGACCAGTTTGTCTACCATAACACCTTCATTCAGGAGGGCGCGCCGGTACGCTTCTTCGCCGACAAACCAGACATCCGCGGTTTTCTTCTTACAGATGGCTGTCGGTATCAGGCAGGAGGATTCCTCCTCTGTAAGTTTCAGGGCTTGCACCCCGCCGGTCAGCGGGTTCAGGCAGCAAACCTGGCTGTAATCATCGCAAAGATCTATTCCCAAAAGCAGACCATTCACTGCCATCCCTCCTTTCCGGCAAATTGTACGCTTATCATTCCGGGAGTCCGAACAGTTTCCAGACCCAGGCTTCCTTGCGGCTGAAGTCCAGAACCGCTTCCTGGAAATCCTGGCCCCTGGCTCCGGACCGGGCCAGCGCCTGCAGACGGTTCAGTTCCGCAAAACGGCTGTGGTCCGCAGCGGGTGATACCTTTCCATCCAGCGTTCCGCTTTCCAGAGTCTTTCCGCCCTCGCAGGCTTCCCACTCCAGACGGTCTCCTTCGAAGAGAAGGAAAGGCTTTACGTAAATCCCGGGATACACCTCAGGGAAAACCACCTGCAGCGGCGGCCTGTCCTTGCCCTCCGGCAGCAGACGCAGCCGAAGTTCGAGGTGCTGTTCTTTTTCCCCGTGGAATTCCACCCACTCCCGGCAGAGGATTTCTTCCGGAAGATGAATCTTTCCCGCCAGTTCCTTCATCCATGCGAACAGAGTGCCCTGCCGCAGGAATTCTCCCAGCAGAAGTTCCGCCCTTTCTTTCTCACCGTCATTCAGCGTTTTCTTCCCGGCATAATGCCGGAGAAGAGCCAGCCGGCAGATTTCAGGGAGTTTCCCTCTGGCGGTTCCTCTGGAAAGATTATCCTCCACAAAACGATAAACTTCCTCTCCGATCTTTTCATCCCTTTCGAAAGCACTGCTGCATTTCAGCACATAATAAGCCTGCATCAGCAGCTGGGAATGAGGTTCCGAAGAAGCAGCATAGATCCGGAACACCTGATCCAGATGGTCATGGCTGCCTGTAAACAGCATCTGGGCCAGCAGGCGTTCCGGCATATCCGAAAGCTGGCAGCCCCTCTCCGCAGCGGTTTCCAGAACCGGGACCATTTCTTCACTGGCGGAATTAAAATAGGTGCAGAGATATTCCAGAACCAGATCGTCCGCCTTTCCCCTGGAAAGAAGGGTCCGGCACATATCCAGCAGCAGTTCATCCTTCGTATACAGGCCATTCTGTATGGAGAGCGCTGCCAATGTCTGCATGCTTTCCAGCGGCAGTTCCCTGTATCCGATCCGCCGCACCTGGCGTTCCGCATCGGCCAGCCGTCCCAGCGATACCAGCAGCTCCGCCAGTTCCTTTCTCTGCTCCCTGGAAATACCTTCCAGCTGTGTACAGGCGAGGATTTCATCCTCCTGCGGAACAGGACGGTGAACAGCAGTGTCCACGACAGCCCGCACCAGTTCCCGCTTGAACTGCCGGTGAATCCCCCGGGCATCCAGTTCGCGCTTCAGCGTACGCAGCTCCGTTTCAGCAATCTTCCCGGAATCCAGAATTCTCCGGCATTCCTTCAGCTTCAGCATCGCATGGCGGGGCGCCATTTCCATGCAGCGTCCCTCCAGCGCTTTCGTATAGGTCATAAGCCGCCTGACGGTACAGCCGGTTCCGGCATATCTTGTACCATCCCGGCTGCAAACCAGGATCCTGGCAGAATCAGTATATACAGGCAGTACAGCGATCCCGTTCTTCATTGAAGCGGTGAATTCCTCTTCCAGCTCGCCGTACACCAGAATGACTTCGTCAAAATCTTCTCCCTCGCAGCGGATTTCCATGGCGTTCAGGAGATCAGGCAGCACTTTCGCAAGCCGGTCATTCACATCCGAGAGCTCCAGCATCCGTTCGTACAGCGGAGCCATTTCCGCGTCTATGATGCCGGCAGAGGCATTGGAAAGTACAAAATCCCGCATCTGCCGGTTGTAGGAGTCCATGATCTGCCGGTCCCGGCTGTAATGCCGGAGAAGATTTCCGTACAGAAGCTTCTGGGATTCCTGCTTCCGGGGAGCATTGTAACTGAAATACAGAACAATCTCCCGGGGGAACGCGGTCATCTGATCTCTGGGAGCGGTGGCCAGGAAATAATCGTACAGTCTGGTCAGGCGGATATCTTTTTCAACGCCTTTCGCAAACCAGAAAAAATCCTCCCTGTCCGCCGTATCCTGCCGGATCAGCAAGGCGCAGATAGAAGACAGCACTTCATCCGAAGGCTGTACACGGTAGAGCTGCTTCAGAATCTGCAAAAGCCTTCCCGCATTCTTCTTTTCCTGCGGCATAAGGCTTGCGACATAAGCCGCCGCTTCTTCTGTAAGATAACCTCTGCGTGCCGCATTGGCCAGAACCGCACAGGAAAAATCCGACAGCTCCCGAAGGACGTCGGGATGACGGTTATAAATCCGGATCGCTTCCAGATACAGGAAAGGACTCCGGCTGCCCTTCTCGTAATAAGATTCCAGTACAGCCAGGGTTCCCAGCGGCCGGTCCGCAGCGCTTTCGTCCACATGAAGCTGCAGAAGAAATACGAACGGGGAATCCTGCCCGCTTTCCCTGTAATGCTTCAGGATTTTATACAGCTGTTCCTTCTGTTCCCAGCTGTCAGAAACCTTCATGCGAAGATACAGGTACGCCAGGTAGGCATCCGGATCTTCCCGGCGGCCATCCATCACGTCCCGCTCTACATCATCCAGAATCAGGGCCGAGAGCTCCCTGTCCTCTTTCCAGAGGCTGATGGCTGCCCGGTACAGCTTGTCCCTTGGACTGGGCTCCCGGTCTGCCGTCATCTCCTCCCAGCAAAGCTGCATGTGTTCCAGGTTCTCCTGCGGATCCCCCTTCCCTGCCAGCGTCGCCAGCAGTGCTTTCAGGAACTCCAGCCGTTCCTTCTTTTTCTCCGGGAATACCGCCTTTTCCTGCGGATCCTCCTGCCGTTCCTGGCAGAAAACCATCACCGGAAGCTTCTGGAATGGCGTAGAAATCAGAATCCTGGCACGATTCTCCCCGCTGTGCAGTTTCTCCACATCTACCTTCAGACTGATTTCCGCCCTGTCTTCCCGGAAATCAGCTTCGGTAAGAAGCTCTCTGTCCGGGATCAGCCACTCGGCATCGGAAGAAATCTCCGCCTTCAAGAGCCCCCAGGTATTACGGAGTACAGGCAGGGTAAGAACCCTCTTTCCACGGGCATGAAGCGCTTCCATGTCCTCCGGAAGGGAGAGCCGTATCCTTTCTTTGGCACCGGCAGCCACCAGGAATTCCTCGGCAAGGTGTTCCCGGTTCCGACTGCGCATCAGCCCGTCATATAAAGCCCGGAGGGAAGGGTCCTCCATAAAGGGAAGCCTGGGAAATGCGCGGGAATCCATCAGCTTTCCCGCCTCCTGCGGCTCTTCCTGTGCCATCCGCACAAAATCCTCCAGGCGCCCGGGGAGGTCATTTCTTCCGCCGCCTGTTTCGCGTACATGGAAGAGATAAGGGATTCTCCTTTCTCCTCCGTTGGTCACCAGACAGAATGAACCGGAAAGTTCAGTTCCCGGGTCCATCTGGTCCGCCCGGACCTCATAGGGAATATAGACACTGGTGCCGGCGAAGCTGGACTGCTGCAGAACGACCCTGCTGTCATCCGAATAAACCAGACCCCTGACAGGAAGCCCGTTTCCGCTTCCCAGACGAATATCCCCCCGGAAATTCTGTCCGCCGGCCACGGTTTCTTCAATGGCAGGCACCAGAAGTTCCAGCTCCGGAACCTCTATCTGTACTTTTCCGGAAGCCAGCTGGCTGATCCTCTCTTTCACCGGTCCACCTCCTTTCCCCCGGGGAAGTTCTCTTCTTCCCCTTATTATCAGCAGCCGTCCGAAGATTCTCCCAGGCGGCGAATAAAATCCAGATATTCACGGATACATTTTTCATATCCGTTCTCTCCCGGTTCGAAAAACTTTTCTCCCATCAGTTCGTCCGGCAGATACTGCTGTTTCACATAATGGCCGGGAAAATCATGCGCATACTTATACCCCAGCCCGCGTCCGAGCTGCGCAGCCCCCGGATAATGACTGTCTTTCAGATGGGGCGGCACCTGCTGGACGTCCACCCTGCGCACAGCTTCCATGGCCTTTTCCAGCGCCATATACGAAGCATTGCTCTTCGGAGCTGTCGCCACATACACACAGGCTTCTGCCAGAGGAATCTGCCCCTCCGGCATGCCGACCCGCTCCACAGCCTGACTGGCAGCCACCGCCACCATGAGAGCCTGCGGATCCGCCATGCCGACGTCCTCCGCCGCGCAGATCATAATGCGCCTTGCAATGAATTTCGGATCCTCTCCGGCATAGATCATGCGGGCCAGGTAATACACCGCCGCGTCCGCATCCGATCCCCGCATGCTTTTAATAAAGGCGGATATAATATCATAATGATTGTCCCCGTCTTTATCATAGCGGACGTTTCTCTTCTGAATGCATTCTTCCGCAACGGCTGTTGTGATATGGATACGCCCGTCTCCGGAAGGCGGCGTAGTAAGCACAGCCAGCTCCAGAGCATTCAGCGCATTCCTGGCGTCACCTCCGCAGATATCCGCCAGAAAAGCCAGAGCCTCCTCTTCCAGCACCGCGTGATAAGCCCCCATCCCTTTAACGGGATCAGACACAGCCCTCCGCAGGAGCTCTGCCACATCCTCCCTCGAAAGAGGATGCAGTTCAAATATATTGGAACGGGACAAAAGAGCCCGGTTCACTTCAAAATAAGGGTTTTCCGTGGTGGCGCCGATCAGAATCAGCGTGCCGTCCTCGACAAAAGGAAGCAGATAATCCTGCTGGCCTTTATTAAAGCGGTGAATTTCATCGATAAACAGAATCGTTCTGCGTCCGTACATGGCCAGAGACTGCTTTGCTTCCTCCACCACCGCTTCCATATCCTTTTTCCCGGCAGAGGTAGCATTAATCTGCCTGAAATCCGCCCGGGTGGTGTTCGCGATCACCTTGGCCAGAGTGGTTTTCCCCGTACCGGGAGGACCGTAGAAAATAAGCGAACTGAGCTTATCCGCCCGGATGGCCCTCGACAGCAGTTTATCCTTCCCCAGAATATGCTGCTGCCCAACCACTTCATCAAGACTCGTGGGCCGCATGCGGGAGGCCAGCGGCGATTCCTTCTCCTTCTGCTTCTGCCCCATATAGTCGAAAAGATCCATGCTAATTCCTCTCCCAATCCAACTACCCACAGGAATTTTTAATATACCATACTTTCCCTCACCTGTCAAAAATTAGTTGCCCACAACAAAGACAGAGGATATAATGTGTTTACGATTCACAGCCAGGCGAAAACCTGAGAACAGACGGTACAAGCTTGCTTGTAACCGTCTGTTAACAGGTTTTCATCTGGCGACAATGCCACAGCCACAGACAAAAGCGCCGAAGGCGCGACAGACTGACGCAGTCAGGCTGGTCTGTGGCCTGCATTGTCGACAGGGCTGTGAAT
>CACZQT010000177.1 GCA_902783295.1 uncultured Lachnospiraceae bacterium | reverse complement strand
CCGGACCGGATTGATTTCCTGCACCGCTACCTGCTTCAGCTGCACAAGGCCATAGAAGAAGGCGTGCCCGTCAGGGGCTATCTGCAGTGGATCTTCCTGGATAATTTTGAATGGAGCCAGGGCTATAACGAGCGCTTCGGCATCATTTATGTGGACTATCCTACCCTGCGCCGCATTCCCAAGGATTCCGCGCGCTGGTACCGCGATGTCATTGAATCGAACGGAGCATTGCTCTTCCAGGATTAAAGACTTTCCCGGAGGGACATTTTTCCGGGACGGAAACCACTGATTCCGCTGCCGGGCAGCGGAATCAGCCCTGAGTGAGGATAAGATGTCTGATACACCGATTACAGCAAAAAGCAACAGCGCCTTATACAAAAGCATTGCAGCGCTGACCTGGCCGATCGTTCTGCAGAACCTGCTCAGCGCGGCTGTCACCTCCGCGGATGTGATCATGCTCAACTTCGTCGGGCAGGCACACATTTCCGCGGTGTCACTGGCTGCGCAGTACGCCAGCGTGCTGTTCATGATTTATTACGGCCTCGGAACCGGGGCTACCATGCTCTGTTCGCAGTACTTTGGAAAGAAGGACATGCGTGCCATCGCAGTGGTGGAAGGGATTGCCCTTCGCTTTTCTGTGCTGATTTCGGTGCTGGCTGCCTGTTCTGCCTTTTTTATTCCCCGGCAGATGATGCGTGTTTTTACCCCGGATCCGGAGCTGATTGCCATCGGCGCGGAATACCTGAGGCTGGTCGGTGTCGCCTACCTCTGCTGGGGCGTGACGGAGATCTACCTGGCTGTTCTTCGCAGCGTGGGACGTGTGGCCATTGCGACGGCGCTGAACACGGTGGCATTCACCCTCAACATCCTGCTCAATGCAGTGTTCATCTTCGGCCTTTTCGGCGCGCCGAAGATGGGCGCTAAAGGCGTGGCGCTCGCGACGTCCATCAGCCGTCTGGTCGAGCTGCTCCTGAGCCTGCTGGTATCCCACAGGAGTCCGGACGTAAAGATCAGACTGGAATACCTGTTCCTGAGGAACAAAATGCTGTTCCGGGACTTCTTTAAGATGGCGCTTCCCGCCCTGCTGAATGATGTGAGCTGGGGGCTCGCTTTTTCCATGTATTCCGTGATCATAGGACAGTTTCTCGGTTCGGATATGGTGGCAGCCAACTCCTTTGTGACCCAGGTACGCAGCTTCGCGACCGTGCTCTGCTTCAGCGTAGCTACCGGCGGGAGCATTTTCCTGGGACACCTCATCGGTGATAATCAGATGGAGGAGGCTGACCGTGCCGCCTCTGCCATCATGAAGCTGACCGTGCTTTCCGGGCTGATCGGCGGCGTGCTCATCCTGCTGACGATGCGTCCGGTTCTGGCCTTCGCAAGACTTACGGATACGGGCAAGGGCTACCTGCGCATCATGCTGCTCATCAATTCCTATTACGTGATGGGTGCTGCGGTGAATACTACCCTGATCGCAGGCGTTTTCCGCGCCGGAGGGGACAGCCGCTTCGGCATGATCTGCGACACGATTGACATGTGGTGCTATGCAGTGCCTCTGGGGTTCTTTGCCGCGGCCGTGCTGAAACTGCCGCCGATGTGGGTCTATTTCCTGCTGTGCACGGATGAGTTTGTTAAATGGCCCTGGGTGATCGGACACTACCGGAGCAAGAAATGGCTGAAGAACATCACGCGGGATAATCTTTTTACCGATTCCGCCGGGTGAAAAATAAGGAGATGCTGTCATGATACGACAATCACTGAACGGAGCCTGGTCGCTGGAGATTCCGGGAACAGATTTCGGGACGGTTCCTGCGCAGGTGCCGGGTTCTGTCTACCACGATCTTCTGTGTGCCGGGAAGATTCCGGATCCCTTTTACCGGGACAACGAAACGGAAGCGCTGAAGCTGATGGAGCACGAGTTCCGGTACAGCCGGTGCTTTCAGGCAGAGCCTTCGCTGTTTGAATGTGATTCTGTTCTGCTGCGATGTGAGGGACTGGATACCCTGGCTGAAATCTTCGTGAACGGCCGGTGCGCAGGAACCGCCGACAATATGCACCGGATCTGGGAGTACGATGTCAGACCGTTTCTGATAGAAGGGGAGAACCGGATTGAAGTGAGGTTTTCTTCCCCGACAAAATTCATCCGGGAGGCCTATGCCGAAAACAGGGCGGACGGATCCTCCGATGCGATGACGGGGTTCCCGCTGCTGCGCAAGGCACACTGCATGTTCGGATGGGACTGGGGTCCCAGGCTGCCGGATGCAGGCATCTGGCGGGACATCACCCTCGTCGGGGTGCAGACTGCACGCATCGGGGATGTCCGGATGGAGCAGGTCCACAGCCCCGGAGAAGTCCGGCTGCAGGTGCGGACAAGGCTCGAACGTTTCGGAGACGGAGAAACTGCTGTCACGATTGCGGTGAAGGATCCGGCGGGGAAGTGCTTTGAAGGAACGGGAGAGAACTGTGAGATCGTGATCCCCGAACCGAGGCTCTGGTGGCCTGCGGGGTTCGGAGGCCAGCCGCTCTATGAAGTGACGGTCACACTGAACCGTGGAGAGGAAACGGAAGATTCCTGGACCCGCCGCATAGGCCTTCGCACCATGACTGTATCCAGAAAGAAAGACGAGTGGGGAGAGAGCTTCTGCCACTGCGTCAACGGCGTGGACATTTTCGCCATGGGGGCGGATTATATTCCCGAGGACAACCTGCTTCCGAGGATGAACCCTGAGCGGACGCGCCGTCTTCTGGAGGACGCAAAAGCCGCCAACATGAACTGTGTACGGGTCTGGGGCGGCGGCCTCTATCCGGCGGACTGGTTCTATGATATCTGCGATGAACTGGGTCTTCTGGTATGGCAGGATTTCATGTTTGCCTGCGCGGTGTACAACCTGACGGAAGACTTCGAGAACAATATTACGGCTGAAATCCGGGACAATGTACGGCGGCTTCGGCACCACGCGTCCCTGGCGCTCTGGTGCGGGAACAACGAAATGGAGCAGTTCGTCGCTGTTGGGGAGTGGGTGAGCTCGAAACGGCAGACGGCGGATTACATCAAGATGTATGAATATATCTTCCCGAAGATCCTCCGGGAAGAAGATCCGCAGGCTTTTTACTGGCCGGCCAGTCCTTCGAGCGGCGGCAGCTTCGACGAGCCGCAGGATCCGGACCGCGGGGACGTGCACTACTGGGATGTCTGGCACGGGCTGAAACCCTTCACGGATTACAGGAACTACCTTTTCCGCTATGTGTCGGAGTTCGGCTTCCAGTCCTTCCCTCCCCTGGCGACCGTGGAAAGCTTCACCCTGCCGGAGGAGCGGAACGTGTTCTCTTATGTGATGGAGAAGCACCAGCGCAATTCCTCCGCGAACGGGCGGATTGTCTTCTATCTGTCGCAGATGTATCTCTATCCGCTGGACCTGGATACTCTGATCTACGCCTCCCAGCTCCTGCAGGCCCAGGCGATGCAGTACGGCGTGGAGCACTGGCGGCGCCACCGCGGCCGCTGCATGGGCGCGGTGATCTGGCAGCTGAACGACTGCTGGCCGGTCGCCAGCTGGGCGAGCATCGATTATTATGGCCGGTGGAAAGCACTGCATTATTACGCGAAACGCTTTTTCGCCCCGGTGCTGATTTCCTGCCACGAAGAAGGGCTTCTCTCCGTAGACGGCAATGTGAACGCAGAGATCATCGAACCGAAAAAAACAGCCCGGCTCAATATCAGCAATGAAACCAGGCAGGACTTTTCCGGAACCGTCCGGTGGAGCCTCCGCTGTCCGGATGCCTCCGTGATTCAGGAGGGCAGCGAAGACGTCCAGATTCCCGCCCTGAGTGCGGTATGGCTGGAAGAGGAGGCATTTCCGGACAGTGACCCTTATGAATGCTATTTCGCCTATGCGCTTTATGATCCGGAAGGCAGGACAGTGGGAGAGGGAACCGCGCTTTTCTGCGCGCCAAAGCATTTCCGATTTGAGGATCCGAAGCTCACTGCCCGCCTGGAAGGGGATGAGATCGTGGTGAAAGCACAGGCCTACGCACGTTCTGTGGAAATAAACTGCGGAGCGGATACCGTCCT
>CACZQT010000176.1 GCA_902783295.1 uncultured Lachnospiraceae bacterium | reverse complement strand
TCGCGGAACCCATTCCATATGCCTCGCCGTAAAGCGACCGGAGACGGGCGTGTTTTCCGGGGAATGTATTTGACGGCACTGCGGATTACGAAAGATACAAGCAAACCAGCTGCTTAGCCTTGGATCAATGTACAGTCAGGATTATCAAGTGTTTTTGAGCCAAAGCAGGGGACTCACTTAAAGCAGACTATAAGTCAGCGCCTCCCTCCGAGCAGGATGGCGCCGAGGATAATCAGGATCCCGACGCATGTCAGAAACAGGGCAGTCGTAAAGTTCGCCGCCAGCGGTTCTCCCGCATCCTCCATCTCCACCAGGATTCTGCGCATCAGACCGGCGCGCTGCTCCCCGGCCCCCTGCACCTTCCTTTCACGGAAAAGGGTGGACCGCAGCAGCAGGATCAGTCCGTCTGTACCGATATCCATCAGACGTCCCAGGACAGCTCCCGCCAGCAGAACTCCTTTCGCCAGAGGAACCAGCAGCCTGTTCTCTGCAAAAACCGCAGCCAGACGTCCGAAGATCTCCGGAAGAACCTTTGTCAAAGCAGGACGGTAAACAGATTCTTCCAGGTCCAGCCACGCCGGCCACAGTTTCCGGAGTTTTCCTTCCCGGGTCATCAGCCCCCGCACTACCAGTAGATAAAGCGCAGCCCCGATTCCAAGAGAAATCAGGCTTCCTTTCAGATTCTCCGGAGTAAATGCGCGGAAAGAAAGAATGTGTTCATTTCCGCTCATATAAGATACCAGCCGGGTGGAAAGGAAGGGCTGTCCCAGAATAATCATGAAAAGGGACGGACCTGCGACAACGGCAGCTGTCAGGGGACGCATGGCCTTCGTAGACTCCGCAGCCGCCGAGTCTTTGGTTATCTTCGGCCCCTGCTCCACGAAGAGACAGAAAAACAGTTTCAGCATATAGGCAAAGGTCATTCCGCCTGAAATCAGGAAAATCCATTCGATCACGGAGAACATTCTTCCGCTTCCGGCGATCTCCAGCCCGGCTTCAACAATGCCTTCATGCAGCAGCGTTTTGCTGAGATACCCATTGAACAGCGGCACACCGCTGATGCCGAGCCCTCCCAGGCCGAAAGCCAGCATAAAAGCCGGTTTGTTCCGCCCCCAGCCCCGGATGTCATTCAGTTCGGCAGTATGCAGATTCATGACCACCACACCGGCGCAGAGGAACAGCGTCAGCTTCAGCAGGGAATGGTTTACCATATGCAGCATCGCGCCGCACAGCGCCATGCCGGCCGCTTCTTCATGCCCTGCAGCTTCCAGAAGCATCATCGTGCCGAGACCTGTCAGGATAAAGCCGATCTGGGACATGGACGAGCAGGCCAGTGTATGCTTTAAGTGAACGGAAAGCAGCCCCATCAGGGCTCCCAGGAACATGGTAATCACTCCGAGAAACAGCAGAACCAGCCCGAAAATCCGGTTTCCTGCCATCGCCGAAAGCGCCAGCATCAGAATACCGTACACGCCGACCTTGGTCAGGATGCCTGAAAGGAGGGCGGAAGCCGGAGAAGGCGCCGCCGGATGTGCCTTCGGAAGCCAGACATGCAGGGGAAACATCCCGGCTTTTGCGCCAAATCCTGCCAGGATACAGAATCCTGCCGCGAGGACCAGAGCCGGATTTCCGGCACCTGACGCTGCCTCCCGCAGGCTTTCAAACACCAGTGTCCCTGTTTCATGCTGCAGAAAGGCGAGGCCCAGGAAAAGCGACAGGCCGCCGATGACAGCGATAAACAGGTAGGTAACGCCGGCATGGATGGCTTCTTCCGTTTCTTCATGAATTACCCAGGTAAAGGAGGTAAATGAAAGGATTTCAAAGAAAATGAAGGCGGTCATGAAATCCTGCGAGAGCATAACCCCCTGAACGGCGCCAAGTGTCACCAGCATGAAAAACCAGAAACGGTTCAGATGTTCCGGTTCATGGGCAAAGTATTCTCTGGAAAACAAGGTGCAGGCAGCCCACAGAAAAGAAGTCAGAATACTGTAGACGCTGCGGAAACCGTCATTCCCGAAAGTAAGACCGCCCGCCAGAATTCCGCTCAGATTCCAGGCTGATGAATGAAAAAGAAGGCAGACGGAAAGAGCCAGTTCCGAAATGACAGCCACGGCTGCCACCCGGTCCCTGGCGTCCTCATTCCTGTTTCCTGCCAGTACGCATAATAACGCCCACAGGAACGGTCCGAACACAAGCCATCCTATTAACATTGATTCATTCTCCTTACAGCGGTAAGTCACAGGTGATCCGGGACAAACAGAAACGTCCCCCGTGTCCCGGGACTTCCCCGTATTCCGGTCAGATCTGTCCGGACGCGATCCTCTGCAGATAATGCAGCAGCGGCTGGAACCAGATCCCGAAAACCACGTTCAGCACCGTGAATATGAGCTTGGGAATCAGCATTCCCCGCTCCACTTCTCCGTGTCCTCCCCGTGCACCTTTCCATTCATGGCCTCTTACGGGGAAAAACGCCCGGATGCTGACGGACAGCGTATATATGGCGCACAGGAACGCTGCGGTAATCAGCGCCGCTGCTCCCACGAGACCGAGATCTGTCCCGGCGTGCAGTCCCGCCATCACCAGAAACCATTTGGAAACAAAGCCGCAGAACAGAGGAATCCCGGTCAGCGCCAGAGCTCCTACTGTATACATGCCGAAGGTGGCCGGCATCTTCCGGCCGATTCCGTTGGTCTCATATACATAGGCACCGCCGGTCACATGCATGAACGCCCCTGCGCAGAGGAACAGCAGCATCTTCATCAGGCTGTGGAATACCATGTGCAGCATGCCGGCCGTGAATCCTTCCGGCGTCATCAGCAGGACGCCGAAGAGCATGTAAGAAAGGTTGCTGACGGTAGACTCCGCCAGTCTTCTCTTAAAATGCCTTTCTTTAACAGCCAGTGCTGCTGCATAAACGATGGTAAAGATACAGACAGTCAGTGCAATTCTCTGTCCTTTGGTTCCCAGCAGGAAATCCGGTCCGAAAACATACCAGGACAGCCGCATGATGGCGAATACACCTGAATTCACAACAGCTACCGCGTGCAGCAGAGCTGTCACCGGGGTAGGAGCGGCAGAAGCCGTCGGCAGCCAGCCGTTCAGGGGAAAGACGGCCGCCTTGGTGCCGAAGCCGAAAAAGCCGAACAGAAAAACCACCCTCATAAGTACAGGATCTACGGTGGTATCCATGCTGCCCCCATATACGAAGGGACCGCCCTTCCCGTACACTGCGGCCATGATCACCGAAAAGAACGCCAGGGCTGCGCCGCCGATGGTATACAGGGCGTATTTCCGGGCTGCATACAGGCTCTCGTGATCCTGATAGTAGAAAACCAGCGGAATGGTAACCAGCGTCAGCATTTCGAAAAAGACATACATTGTGGTCAGATTGGCTGCAAAAGCGATCCCGTTGGTAACGCCGAACGTCATAATGTAGAAGGCGAAAAACATATTTTTCCGCTTCGTCTCCTTCATGTACACAAAAGCGTACTGCATGACCACCGGCCACATCAGGGAAACCATGCCGGCAAAAAGGCTGCCCAGACCGTCTGCGCGGAACGTAATCGAAAAGCCTTCCGTAAAATGATAAATATCCAGTGGATCACGGCGGACAGCCAGCAGGGAAATCCAGACCAGAACGGATGTCAGCAGGGCAACCGATTCAGAATAGATATCGCGCTTCCTGTCGTCCTGAAAACGCAGCAGCAGGATCAGAAACCCTCCCGCAATAGGTACAAACACCGGCAGCAAGAGAAACAGCGGATTCATCAGAATTTCCTCTTTCCCGGCGCGATGGACGCGCCGCTATCGAATCGCATGGAACAAAGCTTCGATGCTTCCCGGCTTTACAGTCCAAAGGCTGCCATGGCCTGCAGGCCGAAGATTCCGAAGAAGAGAGCAGTCAGGCACAGAGCTGCCATCGGAAGAACCATCACCAGGCCGGGATCGCCGGCTCCGGGAATCTTCTTCGCGTCTTTTCCCGGGAAAAATCCGTCAATCACAACCGGGAACAGATATCCGGCAGTCAGAAGGGCGGAAATAACCAGAATCACCGGCGGCAGTACAGACAGGTTCCCGATTCCACTGGAAAGGGATGCCTCCGCAAGCTGCCATTTGCTTAAAAATCCTGCCATAGGAGGAATTCCGACCAGCGACAGGGACGCTGCCAGGAAGCAGGCCAGCGTAGCCGGCATTTTCTTCCCCACGCCCTTCAGCTCGTATACATGATGGGCTCCCAGTTTTTTCACAAAGACACCGGCAGCCAGGAAGAGGCAGCCCTTGGAAGCCATATGGGCAAACAGATGGAGGAGACCGCCTTTCAGTCCGGCCGGCGTCAGCAGAGCCAGTCCTGTCATGATATAGGAAATCTGGCTGACCGTAGAATAGGCCAGGCGTTTTTTCAGAACCTGTTCCCGGAAAGCCATCATAGAGCCCATAAACACCGTCAGCATTGCCAGGCTCAGCCAGGCGGTCTGCACCCAGGTTCCCCGGAGCACATCCGCACCAACGGAATAGTACACCAGGCGGATCACTGCCAGTACACCTGCTTTTGCAATAATCCCGGACAGAAGGGAGGACGCCGGCGCCGGCGCTACAGGATGGGCCGTCGGGAGCCAGCCATGCATGGGATAAAGGCCTGCCTTTGTCCCGAAGCCAATGATCCCCACAAATGCAGCCGTCAGAAGAATGGTTTCATGTCCGGCTGTCCGCGCCGGATCCAGAAATCCTCCCGGTACGAATTCACCGGTTCCTCCGCTGAAATAGTACAGGAAAAAAACACAGAGCAGGCCCATAAGGGCACCGGCCATCGAGTAAAACAGATATTTCAGGCCGGCAGAAACCGCAGGCTTGGTCCGGTCATACAAAACCAGGGGAACGGTGGAAAGGGTCGCCAGTTCAAAGAAAAAGTACAGCGTTACCAGGTTGGCCGCCAGACTGGCTGCGATCAGCGCCCCAAAGGAAACAAAAACAAATACAAAAAACTCCCGGGAGCGGCGATCGCCATCCATATAACCGAAGGAGTAAATGGTCACCGCCGTATACAGCAGCATAACTGCTGTCAGAAAAACCCGGGACAGTGCGTCCACGGAAAAATGCATATGAACCCGGTCCGCCAGTGTAAACAGGGAAGCATCGCCCCCCCTGTATATCACCAGAATCCCCAGAATATCCGTCAGCAGGATGACTGCCGAATACAGCCATTTTCTGGATTTTTCTCCGGAACAGGGCACTGTACAGGCGCAGATCCCGCTGATGACGGGAAAAAGAATCGCCGCCACAATCAATAACATTTCTTTCCCCTTTCCCGGCGCATTCTCTGTGTGCGCCATCATGGGCCGCCGGAAGGCTTCCCTCTTCTTTTCCTAAACAAACATGGCAAGACCCTGTTCGATCCAGCCGATCACCACCCATGAAAGCAGCCCCAGGAACAGGTTGAAAGCTGCCAGGATCAGCATGGGAAGCATATAGGGAAGGCGGTCTTTCCGGACCAGGTGTGCTCTCTTTGCGTGATCCTCCGCACTGTAAATACGAATGATCGTTCGTATAAAATAACTTGCGTTCAGCACGGAACTGAGTGCCAGGGCTATGATCACCGCTACCAGACGGATGCTGCTTCCGGAGCGCACCGCCGCCAGGCCAAACTGCAGTTTGGAAGCAAAACCGGCAAAGACCGGAATACCGATCATGGACAAGGCGCTGAAGGTAAAAAAGATACCTGCCTCCACGTTCCGGATGCCGCTGCCCTGCAGCTTTTTGAATTTCAGACTTTTGCCGGAAACCCTGGCCAGATGCGGTGTCGTCAGAAACAGCTGCGATTTGGTGACGGCATGCACGAGCATGTGGAACAGGGCAGCTACATAGCCGGCCGGTCCTCCCAGGCCGATTCCCATGTAGATATATCCGATCTGCGCGGCCGATGAATAAGCCACCATGCGGTTGATATTATCAGCCCGGATTGCCAGGACCGACCCAACGATCATGCCCAGGATTCCCAGGGCAAACAGGACGTTCCGGATATGCATCTGCTCCAGTACCGGAATCCCGACAGCCCGGAAATAGATCTTGACCAGCAGAAAAATATAGGTTTTGGAAACCAGGGCTGCCAGAACGGAAGCCGAAGTCGGCGTAGCCCAGCCATAGGTATCCGGCATCCAGGTATGGAAGGGAAACAGGCCGGACTTGATCGCCAGTCCGATCGTAAGGATTCCCACAGCCATGTTCAGAACCCTCATAGACGCCGGATTCCCCGCTATCACGGCAATCGTCTCCCGCATGGGCACCATCAGCAGATGACCGGTCAGGTCATACAGCAGAACCACTCCCAGCAGAAACAGGCCGGAGCCAACCAGGTTCAGAATCATATAGCGTACCGCTGCAAGAGTTGTGCGGCCGATTTCCCGGACAATCAGGATGCCGCAGCTGGTCAGTGTCATGATTTCCAGGAAAACATAGCCCGTGAAGATATCATTCGTCCAGATCAGCGACATCATGGCAGCCGTCAGCAGATGGATCAGTGTATAGTACAGCGGAATCCGGCTTACATCCAGATCCTCTTCCAGAAATGTATGCCCGGCCAGCACAGAGCAGAACAGGATTCCCAGGAAAGAAACCGCCAGCAGGGCTTCCAGTACCCCGGCCCGTATTTCATTGCCCCAGGGTGCCGGGAACTCGCCCATGGTATAGGTGAAGGCTTCACCCGCATGCAGAACCCCGGCAAGCACCGCTGCTGCCATCAGCAGCAGGACGCCTTCCACAGCCAGCGCAGACTTCCTGGCTGTCCTCCCCGGCAGCAGAATACACAGGGCTCCGGAAAAGAGGCTCAGAATAATGGTAAACAAAGGGAAATTTCTGATCACTTCCATCATCGCTCTCCCGTCTGCAGTCTGGAAAGCGCATAAATCACATCCAGGTCCAGCGTATGATAGCGTTTATACAGCCTTACCAGCAGTGCCAGCATGACGGCTGTTACGGAAACCGAAACAACAATGCCCGTCAGCACCAGTCCGGCAGGCACCGGATTGATGTAAGCTTCCGGGTCCAGGATGCCGTCCGTAATGATCGGTGCTTTCCGTCCCTCGATATATCCCATGGCAGCCAGAAACAGAAACACCCCTGTATCCATGATGTTCAGCCCGATGAGCTTTTTGAACAGATTCCTGTGAAACAGGAGCATGGTAAAGCCGATGCCGAACAGAATGATGGCTGCCGCTTCCTCATAATTAATCCAAAGACGTCCCATCTTCTCCGATACTCCCCCTTTTAAAGAGGCTGTAGAAGCCGTACATGGTACAGGCTACCACCATGCCCACAGCGATGTTCAGCGGCAGTATCAGGCCGCCGCTTAAAATCGTTCCCGGCACTCCCTTGGGAATGTGGTTTTCCAGCCCGTTTGCCCCCATGAAGAACACATATCCCTTCGCGAGGCTGTAAAATGCCAGTGACACGAAAATAACCAGTGTAATCATCCGGCGGGTAAAGAAACGGTCTGTCCTCGCAAAACCTACGCAGGCAGAAAGAATAATCAGGGCTGATCCCATAACCGTGCCTCCTGAAAAACCTCCGCCCGGAGAATTCTGCCCGTTCAGCAGAACGTAGATTCCGTACAGGAAAATGCAGGGAAGAAGAACCATCCCCACTGTCCGGAGAATCGGGTCGCCGGACAGCTCATAATAGTTTTCCCGGGAAACCGTATAGTAGTCTTCCACCCCGGGCAGCATGTTTTTCCGGTCGCGGTGCAGAAGGATCAGCACACAGACCAGAGCGGTAAAGAGTACATGTGACTCTCCCAGTGTATCAAAAGCGCGGTAATCCAGAATCATGCCGGAAACCACATTCACGGCTCCGGTTTCATAAAGGCCCCGTGACACATAACGGCCGACCACTTCCATAGTCAGAGGATTTTCCACACCGTACTCCGACACATTGGCTACAGAATACAGCAGAACACCGATCAGCACCAGACAGCAGATGACGGCTGTCAGGGTGTAGAATGCGTAAAATCCTTTCTGCTCTGCCCTCACCACCGCCTGTGTATGTTCCATCCGGTCGATGCTCTCCCGGAGATGTTTTTTCTGTTCCTTCAGGCTTTCGCGGGAGCTGTCCCTCACTTCTGCCGGTTCGGATAGATAATCCAGCGGCTCCCATTCTCCTTCCAGCCATTTCCAGAGACGCTTTTCCAGATTCTGTTTCATATGTCCTTCTCCCTCCCGGAAACTTCCGGGACAGGGGGACAGTCCCTCTGTCCTGCGTCATCCGGCTCCTCGCCGGCATCCTCTGCGCGGATCTTCTTCAGCGTCATCAGGAACAGCATGCTGCTTACTCCCGCACCGACAGCCGCTTCGGTGATCGCCAGATCCGGAGATTCCATCAGAATCCAGAGGATACACATAATCGAACTGTACGCCATAAAGATAACCACTGACTGCAGAAGACTTCTGGTAAGGTTGACTGCCACCGCGCAGATTACCAGAAGCACCAGCAGAATGATCCGGAAAACACCTGTCAGATCCATATCATTTCGCCTCCCTGTCGACATATCTGTACAGATCCGGATTTGTGTAGAATTCCACCTGACACAGAAAATGGGAAGATGTCGGAGAAGTAAACCAGAGGAAAATGACTGCCAGGGCCATTTTCCCCATGGAAAGGGAAGGTTCCTGCGCCAGCAGCAGACCCAGGGCCATGCAGAGAATGCCGAAGGTATCCCCGATCCCCGACGCATGCAGACGGTTCATTAAAAATCCAAACCGGTAAAAACCGATCACGGAAAAGGTAAAGCCCAGAAGAGAACCCACAATCAGGATGAAAACCAGCCAGAACCGCAGCCACTCCATACTCATAACTTTTCCTCCTCTGTTTTGCCTGCGTGATGATGCCTTTCTTCCAGTTCCCGGATTTCTTCTTCATCCAGGCGTCTTTCACGCTTCTTGTGGGACGGAATATACGTCATGGCAAGCACCAGTACCACTACAAAGCTGATCATTACATAGATCAGAGCCACATCCAGCAGATACGGCTCACGCAGAAAAACAGCCAGAATCAGGATACAGGCCACCACCAGTGTTCCGAGCATGTTGATGGAAAGAATACGGTCCGTAATTCTGGGGCCGATGATGGAGCGGATCAGCATAGCCCCGATTAATAGAGCCAGCCAGATCATAGCTCCCAAAAGCAGCCAGGTATATGCCTGCGATATCTCCATAATATGTCCTTTCTGCCCTGTCAGCGGATGGCGGGACTGTCAGGCCGACAGCCTGCCGAGCAGGCGAATGAAAGAAGAACGGTCCATTCCTTCGGCGAACTCCCGGCGCAGGCAGTGCACCGTAAAATGCCCGTCTTTCTCAAAAAGAGTGACGGTTCCCGGCGTCAGGGTGATGGAATTGGCCAGCAGAACGTTCTGCAGCCTGGTGTGAAAACCGGAATCGAATTCCACGATCACAGGGTCCGGCTTTTCCTGACGTATAACAACCTCCATAACGGATATGGAGGCTTTCAGAATTTCCCAGATCAGATTAAACGCGTAAAGGATAAACAGGGGCAGGTGGCGAAGCACCCGCATGTCATTCGCCATGGATGAGCCGAACACCTTCCATGAGAAGAAAGAAAAGGCAGCAGCCAGAGCTGCTCCGAACACCAGGATTTCCGGAGTGATTCTGCCATTCAACACAATCCACAGCAGAAAAATCAATATTGGCATACTGGTCTCCTTTCTGCGCTGCACCGGGGCAGACAGCAGAAATGTGATGATTGTTGCAGATACATTGCCGTATCCGCATACTATGAGCTAAATTCAGGACGCAGTGAGGGCGGAGAATCCCCTCCGCCCGTCAGTCACCATATCCATACTTGCTTTGCAGGCAGCAGCCTGCCGGGGCAGCCGTTTTCCTGCCTTCCCCGCTGGGAAACCTTATTCCCTGTTTTCCAGGGACTGTTCCAGAAGCCTTTCCCGTCCCCGGTTAAAGCGCGCCAGATAAGCCAGCTCGTCCGTCCCCTCCGGAAGCCCCCGGAAAGTAATTCCGCGGCTTGACGGCACATCACTGTCACAATAATCCAGACTGTGCCGGTCGTAATGGGTATCCCGGTCCGCCTCGTAAACGCTCTTCCGCCACTCAGTGGCCGCCTGTCTGGCCCTCTGGGTAACATTCCCTCCGGATCTCTGTTCCGGCCGCGGCCTGTTAGGAACCGCCTGCCGGCTGTTCTGTGCTTTCTGTTTCTTTTTCTTATCCACATTCAGGGAAAAAATCACAATGGCCACTACGATGAGTACATCAATCAATAATTCCATACGCACTGCCTCCTCCCGGCCGCCCCGCACCGGCACTTCCGGATCCTTTCCACAGGGCATAAGCCCCTCCCTTTCCGAACGCCTACAGTATAGCAAAGCTGTTCGTGAAAAGCAAGGAAAGAGGATATAAAAGAATGCGGAGGGCAGGCACGTAATGGTTCAAGACTCCCCCTGCAGTGGAGGGAGTCTTCTCCGTCCAGGACAAAAAAAGCCCAAAACCCGTCATAAAGACAAAGCTTTGGACTTTTCCGTGCGCCTTCAGGGGCTCGAACCCTGGACACCCTGATTAAGAGTCAGGTGCTCTACCAACTGAGCTAAAGGCGCAT
>CACZQT010000175.1 GCA_902783295.1 uncultured Lachnospiraceae bacterium | reverse complement strand
TTGTTGTCGATTTTCAGTGTCGGGCTCTTTGCACCTGCCGCGAAGGAATCTCCGGCTGCCATGAAGCAGGTGATAGCGAGAACCACGAACAAGGCTTTAAGGATGTTGAAGCGTTTCATTTTGTTTCCTCCTCTGTAAGCTTTGATCGATGCTCGCTACAGGGAAGGAAGCAAACGGTGATAAGAATCCTTTGTGTACCGGATCCACACCTTTTTTCATGCTGTGCTCTGACGTATTCAGAGATTCATCCTGCACAGCTTAGCGAAAAAAAACTTAGTGCGGATCCAGCTGCACTAAGTCTCTCACTTAAGAATGCAACTGGCTGACATTTTACAGTCCCTATAGCTTTGCGTCGCCGGCTTTCGCCGGTTTTGCCACATATTCTTTTTGAGGTGTCCCTCATGCTGTTACTATACAGGAAGACAGAGAGGATGTCAAGGGTTTTGGCGAAAAAAATTACACAAGTAACCAAAAAATTTTCTGCGTAACCATTCTTTTTGTATTTATACCCGTTTTTCCAGATGAATCCGGGACTCGTTTGCAAGACTTTCGCCCGGGATAACGCAGGGAACGGTTCTGTGTGTTGTAACGCAGAACCGTTCCTGTATCCCATATCCTGTACCCGCTGCTTTACATCGGCCGCTTTGCGCCGGTTGTTTCATGTTTCTTATTTCTTCGGCTCTTCCGTTTTCATGTTTTCTTCTTTATTCTCTGTATTCTCTTCTATACCTGCCTTTTGTGTTCCCCACTTTCTCCAAAACCTCTTTGCTTTCTCTTGCCCGTCCTGCTTCCGGGCTTTCCGGCTCTTCCAGATCTTCCGGCCCAGAAAAGCGGTAATGGCAAGCACTACCAGATAAGGAACCGCATAGATCAGGGATACGAGGAAATCTCCCAGCGCCTCGATAAACTCCACCAGGGAATTGCCGGCAGCCTGCGCCAGGCGCTGTCCGTAAGTCAGCTCTGTTTTTTCATAAATCTGCACTTCAGAAAGCTGAACACTTACACTTGAATACTGAACATCGTAGTCGATCTGGGAATTGGAATTGCTCAGAATCCGCAGCTGTGTTCTGACTTCCGTCAGGCGTTCCTCAATCGCCAGCATATCCTCAATCTCCGTGGCTTTTTCCATCATCGCCAGAAGGTTCTCCTGCTGAATCGTGAGAGATTCGATCTGGACAGCTGTATCATTGTACTGTTTGGTCCGGTCTGAAGAAGACGTACTCCTGCTGCGGATCTGGCCGCTCAGAGATCCGGCATCTTCGAAGAAATGCTGGAAGTTCGCCGAAGGAATGCGGACCTGCCAGTTCATGGTTCTGTTTTTGCGGGCATTCCCGCCATAATACCAGTCACTCCCGTCGTATTCCTCTGAGCTTTCGATAATCGCCTGTGAGCGTGCGAACAGATCCAGCATCTCCTGCATCGTTTTGTCGTATTCGGTGCTCTCCACCCGCAGATATCCGGTCCAGACAATCTTCTTGTCCGAAGCGGTATCCGATGCACCTGTCTCTGCCACATAAACATCCTCTGCGTCCGCGTCATAAGCAGCTTCATATTCTTCCGCCGCGCCTACGGGCACGCCCATACCCGCATCCATATTGTAAGAAGACTTCATCTCCTGCCGGGAAGCCTGTGCCGGACTCCCGCTGTTCTGCTTTCCGCTGCTGCAGCCCGCCAGAACAAATGCCATCACCACTGCCACTGCTGAAATCCAGGTTCTCTTTTTCATATCGTTCCCTCCTGTTTATGTAAAGTGCTTTGCCTCGTACTTGTTTTCCGCTGCGCAGGCAGAGGATTCATTTACCTGCTTATGTGATTCCGGAGACGTCGAACAGTCTTCTGTCCCTATGTCCGACTTCGGTTCAGGAAGGTCTTTTATCTCCCTCTCTGAACAACAAGTACCGGAAAAGCAAGGAAGGTTACAAGGCAAAGCGTAAAATGTTATTGAGTTTTTTTCAGGGCAAATTCCAGTCCGGCAGTATTGTACTCTGAAAACCCGACGGTTCCGTTGGAAGGGGCTGCAAAACAGCCGGGCAGGGTGCATTTCTGCTGTCCTGCCCGGCTGTTCTGTTTCCGATACCTATTCAGAATATATTCTTTTGTCCTGTCATTTTTTCGATACAGCGATCCGCACGCTCTTATGTCCTGTCAGTTCCTCGGTACGCGGATCCGGCTGTCCGGTTCCTACATAAAGAGTAATTCTGTCTCCTCCGGAAACCCGGTTCCCATCCGAGTCCACCACAAGACAGGTTTTCGTGTCCAGGTGAATCAGCACTTCCCGGGTTTCACCCGGTTCCAGAACCGTACCTGCAAAACCGCAAAGTCTGGGATGCAGAGGTTTGTATGGTGAATCTTCACAGTCCACATATACCTGGATCACATCGCGGGTTTTCATCTTCCCGGTATTCTCGCAGATTGCCTTTACTGTGAAATCTTCTTTCAGTTCTGCTTTTTTCACCTGCACATCCCCATACGTCAGACCATAGCCGAAGGGATACAGCGGAGCAGCCGTCAGATAGCGGTATGTTCTTCCTGCCATATCATAGTTTTCAAAATCCGGGAGAGGATCCTCGTTATGATAAAAAGTGACGGGCAGTTTCCCGCTGGGAGAAACTTCCCCGAACAGGATTCTCGCCAGTGCCTTTCCCCCTTCAGCGCCGGGATACCATACCTGAAGGACTGCGTCAAAACGTTCTTCTGCAAAGCTTACGTCCATCGCACTTCCGGACATGACGCAGAGAATAACAGGTTTTCCGCTTTCCGCAAGTACCCGGAGGAGTTCCCTCTGGGAAGCCGGCAGCAGCAGATCCAGCCGGTCGCCGGAAGCATAACTGTTTCCGGTATCCCCCTCTTCGCCTTCCAGGCTTTCGTTCAGGCCGGTTACCACCACCACGGCATCCGAATGCTGTGCTACAATAGACGCCTCCGAAAGCCGGTCGTTTTCTTCTGCCAGCGCTTCCACCCGGTTCTGCGTAATATCACAGCCCTGGGAATAGAGCACGCGCACATCATTCCCCAGATAATCCAGCAGACCATCCAGCGGTGTAATATACCGGGTCGCAGTCCCGTGATAATTCCCCACCAGGGCTTCGCGGCTGTTTGCATTCGGACCGACCACACCCAGCGTCCGGATCTTTTCTTTCCGGAGAGGCAGTATGCCGTTGTTTTTCAGAAGGACGATAGCTTCCTCTGCGGCCTTATCCGCCAGTGCCAGGTGCTCCGGGCATTCCACAACCGTATAAGGAATCTCATCATATTCTGTTTCATCAAAAAGTCCCAGAAGGAATCGTGTCGTAAACAGTCGCGTTGCCGCTTCCCGTATCCGTTCTTCGGAAATCAGCCCCTGCTGCCAGGCATCGTACAGATAAAGATATGTACTTCCGCAGTTCAGATCGCAGCCGGTATTCATTGCCAGAGCAGCAGATTCTTCCGGTGTTTTCGTAACATGGTGATTCTCATGGAAATCCTTCAGCGCCCAGCAGTCCGATACGAAATGTCCCTCGAATCCCCACTGCCCGCGAAGAATCTCCTGCAGAACCGTGCTCCCGCAGCAAGGTTCACCGTACAGACGGTTATAAGCCCCCATAACCGCTTCCACGCCGGCTTCCTGAACCAGCGTCTCAAAAGCCGGAAGATACGTTTCCCACAGATCCTTCCTGCTGACTTCTGCATTGAAGGAATGCCGGATCGCTTCCGGGCCGGAATGGACAGCAAAGTGCTTGGCACAGGCAGCCGCCTTCATATACTCTCCATCTCCCTGGAGACCTTTCACGAAGGCGCATCCCAGCGCGGCGCTCAGATACGGATCCTCACCATAGGTCTCCTGCCCCCGGCCCCAGCGGGGATCCCGGAAGATATTCACATTTGGCGACCAGAAAGTCAGACCTTTATAGATATCCCTGTCCCCGGCTTCCGAATAAGCATTGTATTTTGCCCGGCCCTCCTCAGCAATAACACCGGATATTTCCGATATCAGATTTTCATCAAAAGAAGCAGCCATACCAATGGCCTGCGGAAAACTCGTAGCCTGTCCCGCCCGGGCTACCCCGTGCAGGGCTTCTCCCCACCAGTTATAGGCAGGAATACCAAGCCTGTCTATCGCAGGCGCATTATACCTCAACTGCGTTACGACTTCCGCAGCCGTCATGGAATCCACCAGAGCTTTCGCCCGTTCTCTTGCTTCTTCGCGCTTCATTCTCTCTCCTCTTTCACGATACATTTCTCTGCTTCCGCTCAAGACGTGAAACAGGCCCCCACCTTCTCCTGTCTCCAGACCCCCAGAATACCTTTTTCAGTTTATCACAGTTGTACTATAACATTCCATCATTCGTGCTTTCTTCCAAATTATTGCTTTTTGGTTCGCAATTATTGCTCTCAAAATTATTATATTTATATTTATCTTTTGATATTATCGTGTCTTCTTGCTGTTTAAAGTGCATTTTTCTGTCGTTATCCTACGTCAACAGCAATATTTCTCTCCTCTTTGGCATTGCATCTTCCCTTATTCTCTACTTCCCCCCTCTTTACAAAACGCAATTATTTTGATATACATATAGATAACAAGTATCCCCTGCAGCAGAACACACAGTTTCTTAACTGCAGAATCTTCCTTATTTAAGAACGCCACCGGCGTTCTTGCCGCGGCGCGCCTGGTGCGAAGCACCTTCCTCTGTGCGCGCTTGTGATCCGCCTGAGGTATCCGCATGATAGAAAGTCTGAAAGGAAGTCACGAAACCGTCCTTTATCACGATGAGTCATCTATAAAGCTATATGACAATATTCAATATGAAGCTTATCCCAGGCACTGGCACACTGCCGTAGAGATCATCATGCCTACAGAGGGATCCTACAGCCTGGAGTACGGCGGAAACCAGGTCGTAATGCAGGAGCAGGAAATTCTGCTGATCTGTCCCGGTGCCCTGCATTCGATTGACGCCTGTAAAGGAAAGCGCTACATTTTCCAGGCAGAGATTAATGCAGTCGCAAAGCTTCGCAGTACGGATTCCCTCCTCACCATGATCTATCCCGGTCTGCTGGTCACGCCGAAGAATTCACCCTATACCTACGACCGCATCCGTCAGCTGATGCTGGAAATTGTAGACGAATGCCACCAGGGCGATGTTTTCTACGATGCTTCCGTCTACGGGAAGGTACTGGAAATGATGGTTCAGATACGCCGGGGACAGGCCGTAAAAACCAGTCTGCTCGGCGCAAATGAGAGTAAGCAGAAAGAATATATGGAGAAATTCACCGAGGTCTGCAATTATATCAACGACCATTGTACCGAACCCCTCACACTGGACGAGATTGCTGCCAGAGCCGGATTTTCCAAATATCACTTTACCAGGCTGTTTAAACAGTTTGCCAACACCAGCTTCTACAAATATCTGAATCAGAAGCGGATTGAGCAGGCGGAACGCCTGCTCATCAATCCCCAGCTTTCCATTACGGAAGTCTCTCTGGCCTCAGGTTTTTCCAGTCTCAGTGCGTTTATACGAATGTTCCGGCTGCTTAAAGGCTGTACCCCCACCGAATACCGGGCCATGTACAATCTGTAAGCCGAACCGGCACAGGATTTCAATCCTCCGTCTGCACCTCCAGTTCAAACGGTTTTGCAGCCAGTCCCGCGCTGTTCCACAAATGGGTTTCACAGTAATCCTGTTTTGCATATCGGATTTGTATCCGGGATCCTCCTTTTTTCTCACCTGCACAGAAATGTGCAGGTTTTTCTGTCTCGAGAATCAGAGATTCTCCTTCGATATATGCTCTGCGGACAGCCAGCTGCCTGTCTTCAGCAGTGATCTCAAAAGCTTCCTCCGGATGACCGTCGCTCACCAGACCACTTTCCGCATGAGAAAAAGTCAGTCTCAAAAGCAGGCCATCCCCCGGACATATCTCCGCCTTAATCGCTGCCGGCGGATCGCAGAGCACCGTTCTTCCGTATACATGACCCAGCGCCAGTAGACCGAGCCGGCGGCCAACCTCCATTTTGAATTTCGGATGTATATCTTCATAACTTCCCAGATCCATAATTGATGCCATCCAGGCATTCGGGATGATCTCTGCAGCTTTTTCCTGCGCTTCCCGCACCTCGGTGTAGTGCTCCCCGGTGCAGTCCAGCCATCGTCCAAAAGGCGCAAGCTGAACAAAAAGGAACGGAAGATCCTGATCCTCCCATGTATCCCGGAAGCACTGTACCAGTGCCTGCATAGTAAGGTGATAAATATCCGCATGGCCGGAATCGGATTCTCCCTGATACCAGAGAAATCCCCGGATTCCAAACGGCGCTGCTTTCCGGAGCATGGTATGATAAAGGCCTGAAGGGCGGTAATGATGCCAGGGTCCCATAGGGAGCTGCGGATCTTCCGCATGTTCCTGCATCCACCGCTGCTGTTCCGTCTCTGTCAGACCATACATGACACTTCTCCACAGGAGGTCGTGTTCATAGCTGTCACCGAAAGCAATCGCTTCTTCGCTGAGTTCCCGGAGCTTTGACGGTGTATACTTTGCGGTTTCCGCCTCATACTCTTTCCGGAACACCGACAGTGGTTTTTCAGCATAGTATTCCTCTGCCATCCACGCGCAGGCCGGCGTCCCGCCCCAATTACACCCGACAATGCCCACAGGTATATTCAGCTCAGGCGCAATCGTCCTTGCAAAGGCATAACCGGGTGCCGAGAATGAAAGCCAGGCTTCCTCTCCCTCCCGGAACCAGTATCCGCTGTCCGGCAGGTCTCTCTGCTGACCGGAAAAGGCAAGTCTCGGCACATTGAACATGCGGATCATGGGATTTTCCGGCTGCCTTCTGACACGGTTCCAGTCTGCGTCAAAGCGCAGAAAATACTCCATGTTAGACTGCCCGCAGGCCATCCAAATGTCCCCGATACACACATCCTCAAAGCAGAATTCCGGTTCAGTGTCATCATTGACAAAAAAACGGACTGCGCCTTCCAGGGCAGCCGGCAGAGGCGGAACTTCCAGAGAAAATGTTCCGTTCTGAATTTCAGCTTTCAGTTCCACCGGCAAAGAGACCGTACCGGGTACACTTGAATCCTTGCCTCCGTCAGACTCCTGCGGCAAAATCTCCCTGCCGGAAATCTCCACACGGACCTCCCTCGCTTCCGGATCGGCTGTCCCGCAGATTTTCCAGGTTTTCCCCCTTTGCAGCATCATATGCTGCCCGAACAGTATCGGCAGTCTGATCCTTCCCATAAAAATCCCCTATTCCGGAAAAACAGAACAACTCTGCAACTAATATTGCCAGAAATCTTTCTGCGTCCCTGTAATCCGTCTGTTATTACAGATTCGGCTGAACTCCCTCCGGGTCCACTCCAAGCTCTGCCAGCCTTTCATTCACATAGTTGATAACTTCTTCAGGTTCAAGGCCATGCACCAGAGCCGCATCCCAGAGGCTTTCCGCGGCAGAAGCCGGGCAGCTGACACAGCCCATGCCACACTCCATCAGAGCGATCGCTGCTTCCGGATATTTCAGAACAACATCCCCTGTCAGCATCTCTTTCGTAACATATACCTTCTTGTCCATCTGTGTCTCCTTTCATTTCTTCACCCGGTCTCCGAACAGGCGCTGCATCAGTCCGGTGCAGCCCTTCACCACGTCCTGGTAGGTCCGTTCGAAATCCCGTGTATACCAGGGATCGGAAATCTCCGTCCCCGGCCGATCCGTATAATCCATCAGCAGGCTGAATTTCCCGTCCGGGTCCCCGCCGCAGATTCGATTCATATAATACAGGTTTTCATCGTCCGTGCCAATCAGAAAATCGAATTTTCCATAATCTTCTCTCCGAAGCTGCCTGGCGCGGTGATTCAGGATGGGAACGTTATGGCTTTTCAGCGTCCTCTCCATGGGCGGGTATATTGGATTCCCGATCTCTTCACGGCTCGTCGCGGCGGAATCGATCTCAACGGCTTCACTCAGCCCGGCCCGATTTACCATATCCTGTAAAACATAATGTGCACAGGTGCTGCGGCATATGTTGCCGTGGCATATAAAAAGAATGCTAGTCAACAAATTTTCTCCTTTCGCGTGACTCCATTTTGCCCCGGTTTGCCGCAATTTGCCGC
>CACZQT010000174.1 GCA_902783295.1 uncultured Lachnospiraceae bacterium | reverse complement strand
TGCTTTCCAAGAGATTATGCTTGTAAGTGCGTTCCCCCTGAACTCACTATTAAGGAAATCTCCCGGGAGTATTCTGCTGATATTTCCGCCTTTTATCCCCGGGTATTCCATGTTTTTACTTTGTCCCGGGGACAAATCATCAAATATCAAATAAACTTGTGTCGAAATACCCCTGCAGCCTGCAGACTTATGAATTCCCGGGGATGGCTCACAATTGTAAGCTCTATCACTCACCGATGCCGCTATGCTTTCTACGAATAGGCCAGGAAAGACTTGCTTTTCCCTTCAGGCTTTCAGTTTGAATTTGCAGGCCTCATCTCCGGCAGATAAGTTCGGGGAAAGGCGGAAGGCCTTTCCCCGATTGATCACTGTATAATTCTGTTTCCCGGTGATGACCGGCAAGTCAGGCTTGTGATACGTCTGGCCGTCAGGCCTTGACGCCGCCGGCCATGATGCCGTCGACGATATAACGCTGGCCGAAGATATAGGCCAGGATCAGCGGTGCTGCTACGATCAGAAGTCCTGCTGCCGTTAAGGTCCAGTCGTTGCTGTACTGGCCCTGGAAGACGAACAGACCACGGGTGATGTTGTAGTTCGTCTTGGTGGTCAGGTAGATGGTGGAACTGACGATGTCGTTCCACACGCCGATCATGCTGAGCATGCCCATGGATACTACCGCCGGTTTACTCAGCGGGAGTACGCAGGAGATCACATATCTCAAATATCCGCAGCCATCCATTGCAGCTGCTTCATCCAGTTCCTTCGGAATGGATTTGAAGTAGCCGGTGTAGAAGAATACGGCTGTGGCGCTGACACCGGTCATGATCAGCATATAGCCGACTTTCGTGTCATACAGGCCGGATTTCAGGATCAGCTGGAAAGTCGGGATCATGCCGTTCGGAAGGAACAGTCCCGCGATAAACAGGAAATACAGGAAGCCGGAGAAAGGCACGTATCTTCTGCTGATGGGGAATGCCAGCAAAAGCGACATTAATACAGACGCTAAAGTACATACTGAGGTATATAAAATCGAGTTCCAGATATATTTTCCGAAATCCGCTTTATTCCATGCCGTTACGAAGTTGCTGAACTGCCAGGTGCTGGTGATCGTCGTGGGATGCTGCATATAATCCTGCGCGGATTTAATGGACGTATTCACCACATAGAACAGCGGGAACAGGTAAATAAACAGGAAGATGATCATGATGACATAACATATGACACGGAAAGGAACATTTTTAATTTTACCCATATTATCTCTCCGCCTCCAGTTTGTTCATAATCGTCTGTGAAATGATCGTTACCACCAGGACACCCACAAAGAGCACCATGGATTCTGCCGCTGCGTAGCCCTGCCGCATGCCTGCCACAGAACCGCCGCTGGCTGTTGCGCCGCCGCCGCCGAATGCCGTCGCGAATACCATCATGCCCAGGGTCGCGGTATTGAATCCGCCCCGGGTGATCGTCATGATCAGTTCGTAAGACTGCAGCGATCCGATGATGGCCAGCAGGGTGTTGACCGTGATGGCCGACCATACCAGAGGGATCGTGATCCGCCAGAAGATCTGGAATTCGCTGGCGCCGTCAATTCGGGACGCCTCGTACAGGTCCTCAGGGATACTCTGCAGCGATGCCAGGAAGATCACCATGGAATAGCCCATATGCTGCCAGATCTGGGCGGCAATGACTGCCGGGAACGCGTAGCTGTAGCTGCTGAGGATCGCCGGCGGATTTTCGATTTTCAGGACATCTTTCATCAGCAGATAGATCGGACCCGTAGGTGTGCTGAAGATCAGCTTCCACATGGTAGCGACTACCGCCGCGCCGAGGATCACCGGCATGAAGAAGATCGAACGCGCGAAATTTCTGCCCTTCAGGAATTTCGCGTTCAGGATCACTGCCATCACCAGCGCGATGGAGTTCTGCACCAGCGTAACCACCACGGAATAGATCGCTGTACGGCCAAGGGCCGCCTTCAGGTCACGCGTATTCTGCAGAATGAAAAATTCTTTATAGTTAGCCCAACCGATAAACTTCCAGGAAGTGCCCGGAAGACCGGTAATATCCGTAAATGAATAGATGGCCGTCATAAACGACGGATACAGCCGGAAGATCACATAATGAAGAAGTCCCGGCAGCATGCATAAAACCACTGCCCATACCGGGAAAAGTCTTTTCTCTTTCGACATTCTTTTCAGGAGCTTTTTCTGCTCCTTAGTACTCGAAGCCAAAATCACTTGCCCCCTTTCCTTTTCTTTTTGAGAAAGCCAGGGAGATACAAGATCCCCCTGGCCGTTCAGGGAAACGCTGAATCACACGTTTCCTCAATATTAAATTATGAAATTAATCATTCAGAGACTCTGCAGCCGCGCGTGCAGCATCAAAGTCTTCGTCTGCATGCTCAGCAAGCTCTTCACCGGTGAAGGGTCCGCCAAGGGCCTTCAGCTGCAGGAAGGAGAACTGAGCGCTGCCGTATTCACCTACACCCTTGGGAGCGTAGATGTACATTTCAGCGTTGATGCAGGGAGCCTGAAGACCATCAGAAAGGGAGTTCAGGAACTCGTTGTCAAGCTTGACGTCCTGCGTGGGGGTCATACCGACTGCGTTTGCAAATGCGGTATAAACGTCTTCACGAGAGATGTACTCCAGGAACGCGAAAGCGCCTTCCTTCACAGGAGCATTGGTCGGTACTGCGAAGCTCAGGTCGTACTTAATGCCGTACTGAGGATCCAGACCATCTTCACGAGGCTCTACACCAGGAAGCGGGAAGTAACCGAAATCAAATTCAGCACCTGCGTTCTTGATGTCAGCTGCGGACCATGAGCCGTCAGCATACATAGCCATGTTGCCAAGGGCGAAACGGCCGGGAGCGTCAGAATAGGAGATACCGGCAACACCGGGCTCCAGATAAGACGCGAACTGCTCCATGCAGTCATAGATCAGCTTGATTTCAGGATCGGTATGACGGATCTCACCGGTCAGAAGCTTCTGGCCGATCTCCTTCATGTCATCCTGATAGTTCGCGGACATGATCGCGTTAGAGAACATGTTCAGCGGCCACTGATCAGCAGCGCCTGCGGAAAGAACGGTATATCTGCCGTCTTCTTTTACCTTGTCACAGACTGCGATGAACTCATCCCAGGTCTTCGGAACTTCGAGGCCAAGCTCTTCAAAGATGGCCTTGTTGTAGAAAAGGCCGGTATAAGCAACGGTGAAGATATTCAGAGAATACTTCTTGCCGTTGTACTCATTGCCTGCCAGAGTGTTCTGGTTGTAAACTTTAACGAATTCCTTATCGGTCAGATCC
>CACZQT010000173.1 GCA_902783295.1 uncultured Lachnospiraceae bacterium | reverse complement strand
GGTCATTTCCGGGCAATCTCTTTCTTTTCAATTGCTCCATCCGTTAATACAGACGCGGCCGGACAGGAAAAATGTTTTGGGAATGGCTATTTTGTACAAAAAACCGGCCGGGGATATATTTCCCCGGCTGGTCCTGATACCGGTCTGTGTTTTATTTCAGTTCCTCAAACCTGATTCCGTTCTCCTCGCAGTACTGCCGGGCACAGGAACCGGCGGGCGCCCTGACAACCACCTTGTCGCTTCTCCGGAACACCGGTCCCTCCATTTTTGTCACGCTGGCCGGGAGAATCACTTCCTCCAGGCTGTCACAGTTTTCAAACGCATGGGGCTGAATGGTTTCCACCCCGTCCGGAACCGTAACAGACTTCAGGCTTGTACAGCCGTCGAACAGAAAGGCTGCAATCCTCTTCAGTCCATTGGGAAGGCGGACGGACACCAGGTTGTCACAACAGTAGAACGCGTCGCTTTTAATTTCCTCCACGCTGTCCGGAATAATGATTTCCGTCAGCTTGTTATTACCGCTGAACGCGCTTTCTCCGATTATCTTAATCCCTTCAGGCACCGTAAATGTACCCTCATCCTTATCCAGATGATAATACAGCATGCTCTTCGCTTTATTCACCAGCATGTTGCCCCGCATCTCATAGACACGATTCGCGGGGTCTACCGTAATGGTATCCAGGTTCCTGGAATAATCAAAGGCACCGAATTCCATTTCAGTCAAACCGGCCGGGATGTGGAAGGAAGTCAGCTTATCGCAGCTGCAAAACTCCTGTATCCCGATCCGTTTCACGCTGTCCGGAAGATTGATTTCCTCCAGGTTATCCATCCCGCGGAAAGCATAATCACCCAGGGCGATTACACCGTCGGGGATAACAACAGAAGTCAGTTTGCTGTCTTCAAAGACGCCTGTCCCAATGTATTTGATATTTTCCGGCAGCACAAGCGTACCGGTATCATGGCCGGTATATTTCAGCAGGGTCATATCACTCCTGCTGATCAGCAGATCATTTTCATAGGAGAAAAAAGGATGATCCGGGCTGATCCTGATGGAAGAAAGGTTGAAACAGCCGGCAAAGGCAGCATCTTCAATAAAGAAGACACTGTCCGGGATATTGATTGATTCCAGTTTCTTGCAATAGCAGAAAGCATAATTGCCTATCGATTCCACGCTGTCCGGAATTGTAACTTCCTTCAGGCCGGAACAAAATTCGAACGCTGACCAGCCGAGGGCAGTCACCTTGTGTCCGTCCAGTTCAGCCGGGATCTCCAGGATCTCAACAGATTCATCGTTGACGCCGGTGATTTCCGCGGTACCGTCTGCCTTTTCCTTATACCGGTACAGGCCGCATTCTTTTTCATTCACCGCATGCGCGCTTCTCGGATCCAACACAGGTTCCGCGGGTTCAGCCTCCACAGCTTCGGCGACGGATCCAACCGCCTCGAACCTGTATCCGTTTTCCTCGCTGTACTTCTGCGCCCAGGATCCGGCAGGCGCCTTGATAAGCAGTTCGCGGGAATACTCAAACGCATAGTTCCCGATTTCTTCCATGCTGGCCGGAAGGGTGATCTCCCGCAGCTTTTCACAGCCGCTGAAGGCGCTGTACCAGATCTTTGTCGCGCCCTCCGGTACGGTGAGTTCCGTCAGGTCATTGCTTCCCTGGAACGCCAGATACCCGATTTCCCGGATACCTGCCGGTATTTCATATTTTTCGGGCGTGCAGTTCAGCGCGCTGACAATCCGCCTGTCCCGCTTATCAACCAGCAGGTGGTCAATCATTTCGTAAGCCGGGTGGTCCGGGGAAATACGGACAGCGGACAGGGCCGGGTTGTTTCCGAAAATTCCCCCGCCAATGTTGATCAGGCTGTCCGGCAGCGTAATGGATTCCAGCTTTTCGCAGCTGATGAACACCTGGCTTCCGATCGTCGTTACGCCTTCCGGAATCACAATTTCCGTCAGGTTTTTACAGCTCCTGAACGCAAGATTCCCAATAGATGTCAGGCTGTCAGGAAGGATGATGGCGGAAAACGCGCTGTTCGCGAACACACTGTCATCGATAGTCCGGATTCCCTGCGCAACCGTGTAGGTCCCGGTATCTTCCCGGTCCATGATATAGATCAGCGTCATATTCCGTTTATTGACCAGCGTCCCGTTTTCAGCCGAAAATACGGGATGGTCCGGGGAAACCTCCATGGTTTTCAGTTTCCGGCAGGCGGAGAAAGGCTCCCTGTCCATGGAAACAAGGCTGTCCGGGATGCTGACCGATTCCAGCCTGCCGCAGTTCCAGAACGCGCCATATCCGACAGATGTCACACCTTCCGGAATGACCACCTTCTCCAGTTTCGCGCAGTCATCGAACGAGAACGACCCGATCGAGGTGACCCTGTGTCCGTCCAGTTCCGCCGGAATATTACCGTCGGTCAGGAATTCATCCGCTTTGGTGATTTCCGCGGTACCGTCCTCCTTCACCGTATACTGGTACAGGCCGGACACCAGGGTGACGTCTTCGTCATCCCGGAAGTACCGACCGGCCGCCGGCTGCGTCCCGTCGGCTTTTTCCTGTTCCAGTTTCCGGACCGTTTCCGCGTAGTCCTCCGGGCTGATTTCCGTAAACCGGATGCTGTTGTCCGCCCTGCAATGCTGCCAGGCGGCGGAGCCGGGACATGCCCTCACAACCGTACCATCGTCAAAGGCAT
>CACZQT010000172.1 GCA_902783295.1 uncultured Lachnospiraceae bacterium | reverse complement strand
GCCAGTTCGTAAGCGCGGATCAGACCGGCGGAGCCGTTGGTCCCGCCGTTCGGAGACAGGTCTTCGATAGCATCACAGAGAATTGCTTTTTCCGAACCGGAAACTCCGTCCAGAACGATGGTGTCTTCATAGGCATAGGTGACCAGGGAAACAGTGTCCTCTTCTCCGAGCTGGCCGGCCAGCAGATGGAACGCGCGCTGTACCAGCGGAAGCTTGTCGTAATCATCCATCGAACCGGAAACGTCAATCAGGAATACCAGGTTGGAAGCGGGCCGCTCTTTCTGCGGAATGACTCTGGCTTTCAGGCCGACAAGCATCAGCTGTGTGTCTTCGTTCCAGGGGCAGGGGGCGATCCGTGTTGTAACAGAGAAGGGGGCATTTCCTTCGGCATCCGGATAGCTGTAATCAAAATAATTGATCATTTCTTCGATACGTACTGCATCTTTCGGAACTGCCTGACCGGAAAGCAGTTTCCGCCGCACATTCGAATAGGACGCTGTGTCCACATCCGCCGCGAAGGTGGAGAAGGGAGAGGAAAGGGGAGAAAGCCACCCGTTTTCTTCCAGATAATTGTATTCTTCCGTGTTCCAGTCGGGTATGAAGGGTTCCGGCTGTGAATACCCGGCTGTATTGCCGGCGTATGAGCCATAGAGCATATACGGATCGATGAGTGCGGTTTCCGCAGCGTACATCTCTGCTTCCTCTGCATAATCCCATACCTCGGCAGGTGTCTCAAGGCCCCGTTCCGTATCTCCGGGGACAGTTCCGGGGCTTGTCGTTTCTGCAGGTGTGCCGGTTTGTGTGGAAGCCATGTTGTTTTTCATCTGCTGCAGCTGCTGCTTATAATCTGCGGCTTTCCGGCAGAGCAGTCTGGATGCCTGAAGGACGCCGCACCCGCTCATGGTGCCTGCAGCAGTGACGATAAGAATGAGAGAGAGCAGTCTTTTTACAAGATTCTTTTTATGCTTCATGCTGATATCCTCCGTTTTTTTCTCTCACAGGAAATTCCTTCGGATTTCCTGTGAGAGAAAACACTCCGTGTGGGTGCGCAGGTGCGCGTAAAGGTATTTTGCCGGCGGAGCCGGCCGCGCACCGCGCGGGAGTTTCGCCAAAGCGAAACTCTTTCTTGTGTTTCTGTTTCATCGGGTCTTATTTACCCCTCTTCACCAGTTAAGTAATGAAAACGGACGGAAAGGTTACATCTGCTTTCTGTTTTTTGAGTGCCTGTTTTTTGGATATTTTCAGTAATTTTTATTTACCGGAACAATTTAGCTGTTATAATAAACAAGACACATCCTGAAGGACTGTGATTCGGCATTCGATGACAGTGAAAGGGGATCGATCTTATGGATTATATCCGGGTTACAAAAGACAACTTGGAAAAGGAGCATATCTGCTGCGCTATTTCCAATAATAAGGATGTACAGGTTTCGTCAAAAAAGGCCTGGCTGGCTGACAGATTTGATGAGGGACTTGTCTTTCTGAAGAGCGTGGAACGGGGAAAGTGCTTTATTGAATACATTCCGGCAGAGAGCGCATGGATTCCGATCCATGCTGATGGGTATATGTATATTGACTGTCTGTGGGTATCGGGCTCCCTGAAAGGGCATGGGTATTCCACGGATTTACTGAATGCCTGTATCGAAGACAGTAAAGAAAAAGGGAAAAAAGGGTTGTGTATTTTGGCGGCAGCGAAGAAGAAGCCTTTTCTGGCAGATCCGAAATTTCTGAAATATAAGGGATTTACTGTGTGCGATGAAGCGGATCATGGCATCGGGCTGTGGTACCTGCCTTTTTCGGCGGATGCGGACAAGCCGCAGTTCCGGGAATGTGCCAGGCATCCTCACATAGAAGAAAAAGGATATGTTTTGTATTACACCAGTCAGTGCCCGTTCAACGCAAAATATGTTCCACTTCTGGAGCAGACCGCCGCAGATAATGGGATACGGTTTCATGCGATTCATATCGAAAGCAGAAGTGAAGCACAAAATGCTCCGACGCCCATTACAAATTATGCGCTTTTCTGTGACGGAGAATACATTACAAATGAGCAGATGAACGATAAAAAGTTCCTGAAACTGGTCAATGGATAAGAGGAAGGATCCGGCATCAGAAAGATCAATGGACTGAAAGGAACAGAGAAATGCACAGAGGACATATTCTGCCTCATCATACGGTACATACAGGGGCTGTCCGGATGACCGAAGGTTCTATTCTGAAACTGCTGGTCAGCTTTGCCCTGCCGCTGATGCTGGGGAACCTGTTTCAGCAGCTCTATAACACGGCAGATTCGGTAATCGTCGGGCGTTTTCTCGGGAGCCGGGCACTCGCTGCGGTTTCTTCCACGGGAAGTGTGATTTTTCTGATGATCAGCTTCTTTCAGGGGCTGTTTGTGGGAGCCGGTGTGGTTATTGCCCGGTTTTTCGGGGCAGAAGACCGGGAAGAGACGCAGCGGGCGATCCATACCACAGTGGCTGTCGGCCTGCTGGCCGGAGGAGCCGTGACACTGTTGGGCGTGTTTTTTACCCCTGTCCTTCTTCGCTGGATCGGAACGCCGGAAGATGTCTTGGGAGATTCCATCCAGTATTTCCGGATTTATTTTTCCGGCGCCATGACGTTTGTCATGTACAACTGCCAGGTTGGAATTCTTCGGTCGCTGGGGGACAGCCGTCATCCTCTGATTTATCTGATGTCCGCGTCCCTGCTGAATGTAATCCTGGATCTTATATTTATCGGGGGATTTCATCTGGGAGTAGGTGCCGCCGCGGCAGCCACTGTTATGTCCCAGGCTGTCAGCGCCATCCTCTGCTTCCGGAAACTTCTCAGCAATCCGGAAGAAATCCGTCTGATTCCCGGAAAGATCCGGATACACGGAGATGTGGCAAAAATGATCCTGACAAACGGCATC
>CACZQT010000171.1 GCA_902783295.1 uncultured Lachnospiraceae bacterium | reverse complement strand
TCCACGCAGCCGTCTTTCGTGGAAACAGGAACCAGTTCCATCCCGTTCCCGAAGCAGTATGTCCTCATGACCTGCAGGACATCCGGCGCTGTATTTTCTGCTGCATAGGCTTTCCGGGCTTTTTTCTCCCGGCACATAACCAGGGCTTCCGCTGCCGCCGTGGCTCCGTCGTAGTGGGAGGCATTGGCCGCTTCCATTCCGGTCAGCTCACAGATCATGGTCTGGTATTCAAAAATGCTCTGCAGAATTCCCTGGCTGATCTCCGGCTGGTACGGAGTATAGGCTGTCACAAATTCCTCTTTGGAGGTTATGCTCTTGACGATCGACGGGATATAATGCCTGTAGGAGCCTGCCCCTCTGAAAACGACAGGAAAGACCCGGTTGCTCCCGGCCAGGCGGCGCAGAATTTTTTCTGCTTCCATTTCGCTTTTTCCCGGCGGAATATCCAGCGGCTTTTTCTGGCGGACTTCTTCGGGAATGCAGGAAAACATATCTTCAAAAGAGTCATATCCGGACCTGCGGAGCATCTCTTCCTGCTCACGCGTTGTACCGGGTATATATGTACCCATTTCCTTCCTCCTTCTGTCAGCTCTATTCCAGGCTTTTTATAAACCGGTCATATTCTTCTTTCGTAAGCAGCTCTCCCTTATCGGTGATGTCTGAAGCCTTTACAAGCCAGGCCTCATAAGGGGCCTCGTTGATCTGCTCGGGGGCGTCCAGCAAATCTTCATTAATACTTTCTACAGTGCCCGTAACCGGCGAGAAGACATCGGATACAGCCTTTACGGATTCCACATCTGCAAAGCTTTCGCCCGCCTGCAGCTCATCGCCTGCTTCCGGAAGATTCACATAAACCAGGTCCCCCAGCTCGCTCTGCGCATAGTCCGTGAGACCGATATAGGCTGTCCCGTCTTCCAGAAATTCAACCCATTCGTGTGACTTTGAATACATCAATACATCCGCGTTCCTCATCTTTTTTCCCTCCTGTAGAAAACTGGCCGGACCATTTTTGCTTTTACTCTTTTTCCCCGGACATCTACTTCCACTTCCCGGCCCGGTTCACAGACATCACTCCGCAGAAGTGCCTGCGCAGCCGCCTGATTGATGTACGGGCATTTTGTACCGGAAGTGGTCTGCCCGACGAGTTCATTTCCTATATAGACATCCATGTGTTCCCGCAGGATTCCCCTGTCGATGGCGATCAGGCCGATCCGTTTCCTTGCCGGAGGATTTCCGGCCAGGAGGGCCTGACGCCCCACAAAATCCTCTTTGTCCAGGCAGACAAAGCGCGACAGGCCGGCTTCCAGCGGGGAGATGTCTTCCCCTAATTCATGCCCGTAAAGCGGCATTCCGGCCTCCAGCCGCAATGTGTCCCGGGCGCCCAGGCCGCAGGGCAGGATTCCTTCATCCTTTCCGGCTTCCAGCAGGGCGTCCCACAGCGTTTCCGCCGCCTCCGCGGGGGCGTAGATCTCTGCGCCTTCTTCGCCCGTATAGCCTGTGTATGCCAGGAAACAGGGGATGCCGGCGATGGCTGCATTCCACTGAATACTGTAGTATTTCACCGGGATATCTTCCTGAGGCACCAGCTTTGCAAGGATCGGAAAGCAGCCGGTCCCTGCAGGGCGATCTGGGCATACTTGTCCGACAGATCGGAGAACGTGACGTTTCCCTTCCGGTGATTCAGCATCCACTGCAGGTCTTTATCTTTATTGGACGCATTGACTACGATAAAGTAGTCCTCCGGTCCCCGGCAGTATACAATCAGATCATCCACGGTTCCGCCTTTTTCATTGCACATGGGGCTGTATCTGGCGTCGCCGATGTCCATTCCGTCCATTTTGTTCGTCAGGAGATAATTCAGATTTGACAGGGCATCAGGTCCTGTACAGCTGATTTCGCCCATGTGCGAGACGTCAAAAAGCCCGCACGCATTCCGTACAGCCATGTGTTCCGCGATCACCCCGGCTGTGTACTGCACCGGCAGTTCCCAGCCGCCGAAAGCGACCATCTTTCCTCCGGCCTCTTTATGTTTTTCATAAAGAGGTGTCCTTTTCAGGGTTTCCTCTGGCATCACTTTCCTCCTTCCAAAAGATTCGACTATAAGTGTATAAAAAAGGACAGAGCGCACGAAATAAACGTGTGCTCTGTCCTTGTACCTGAAAGATTGACTTCTTCGGTGCTGTAAGCTCTCCAGAGTCTGATCCGGATTCGGTTCTTTTGCCTGAGAGTTTGTCACTTTTGCCCCTTCGGCCCTGTCTGAAAACAGCTTCTCCCGAATCCTTCCTTATTTAGTTTTTTCTG
>CACZQT010000170.1 GCA_902783295.1 uncultured Lachnospiraceae bacterium | reverse complement strand
TTTTATATTGTCTACCTTTTTTTGTTAAAATCTCGCTATTTTAAACGTTTTCGGGCAGTCCCCCGGGACAAGAGGCAGTTCTTCTCCGTCCAAGATAAAATGGCTCCCGGATGAACGGACACAGCTTCATTTCTTTCTTTTTTCCCAGCCTTCATCGATCTTCTTACGGATCCCGGAAAGCGGCATCAGGCTGCTGACAGCATCCATGGACATGCAGCATAAAGCACCTGCCGCAGCTGCGTTTTCTATGGAAGTCTTCGGTTCTGCCCCTTCCAGAATGCTGGAAAGAAAGGCCGCAATACAGACATCGCCTGCCCCTGCTCCGGAAAGGACTCTGTCCACCCGGTAGCTTTCTTCAAAACAGCTGAACCCGTTCCAGGCCCGTGCATCCAGTCCCAGTCTCTCCCCGGTTTCCGCCATTTTCTCCGAAGCCATCAGCATCAGTCCCTGCACACCACATTTCAGCAGTATGGCCCTTGCGCCTATAGCCAGACACCTTTCCGCCAGAGACCGGACGTCTTCCTCCACGGAGAGAATTTCCGTGATATCACAACCGGCGGATTTCTGCTTCAGTTCTTCATAACGGGGGCGGTCCAGTATATACATAAGCTCTTCAAAGCTGGGGACAAAGAAATCAACGTACGGCAAAACCGACTCCAGTATTCTTTTCCAGTCTGTCCTGCCGGCTTCACTGTACGGATCTATGGCTGCCAGATCCAGGCTGGTGGCAATACCGGCTTCTTTCATGCGCCGGAACATCCGTATCAGATGCACACCGTCGTTTTCATACATCTTCTTCATCAGGGGCGGATAACCAAAATGAAACAGGGCAATGTCCCTCAGTGCTTCTTCCGGTATCTCCGAGCCGTCAAACGTATCGTTGGCACCGGGGCAGTGCAGGAAGATTCTGTCGATCCCCGGTGCCGCGATCACCATGGAATAGCTGGTCGTTTCTCCGGGTACAGTAATCAGATCCTTTTCTGCATCGTACCGGCGAAGGATGTCCCGGATCATGCCCCCGAAGGCATCCTCTCCGATCTTTCCCATCACCCGGACATCTGCTCCCATGATCTTCATGCCCAGCCCCGTATTGGCCGCGGAACCGCCGGTATGAATATCCGGCGCCAGCGTGTGCACCAGCGTCCCAGGCTTCAGAATCTCCCCCAGGCTTTCTGCCTGCCGGCCGTTTTCAGGAAAAACCGGTGTTATGTCTATGCAGATATGCCCCGCAGCTATTGCCTTCTTTCTCATGGCTCTTTGCCTCCTGTTTCAATCATTCGCGGGCAATTATCCCGGACGAAGAATCAGCTCCGTCCGGGATAATCATCCTTAGAAATAAATCCCCAGGCTTCTGAGAATGTCATTGAAACTGTCCCAGTTCAGGTTGAGGTTTTTCAGCTGATCTGTGGGCATGCCCGCCTGCAGCAGCCGGTTGATCACAACCAGCGGATTCCAGTTGCTGCCAAGCTGTGACCGGTAACTGTAATTGTTCTTCATCTCTGACACATGTTTCCGGATTCTCGCAGCGGCTTCCTCCGTACTGACATATTCAGATCTCACCGCTTCGAGTGAAAGATAAACGGCACTGTCATCCGCAATCTGCAGCTTTCCGTCTGTCACGTTCAGAACCAGTTTCATACCTTCCGGAATCGGATTCTCCGCCCAGTTTCCAAGTCCTATGCTTATACTTCCCTGCGGAAGCAGCAGAGAGCCAAAACCCAGTCCATCCGTTTCAATAAGAATATCCGGAGATATCTGCTGTACCATATCGGGATAAAGTGCTGTATTCTGATTCGCTCCGCGCCGGATTCTTTCCGTACGCAGAACATAACTTCCGTGCTGCATTTCCGAATCATGGCTGCCTGAGAATGTAATCCTGTTTTCAATGCTGTCCGTTTCAGGGATATGCAGTTTTATATCTGCGGATCCTTCCGCACTGTCAATGAGCCCTTCCAGAAGCAGGATGGTCCCTTCTTCCTGTTTTACCTCGAAATCCATCGTTATCTGATCATCTGTGAGAGAGAAAGACAGGGATCCTTCTGCTGAGGCATGGAGGTTTTCATTCTCAAAGGCCAGGAGATGGATGGTCATTTCGTCTGTCACAGGATCTCTCAGAAACTCGAGGAGTGCCTGCGCGTTTTCCTCGCCTCCGACGGTAAGAACCAGACCGACATTCTGGTCATCGTATGCTGCTCCGGCACTGAACAGCGGCATCTGCTGTCCGAACACAGAAGCATCCAGGGAAACTCCGATCAGATTCTCATCTTCATCAAACGAAAAGCCCAGACGTCCGCTCACTCCGGGAGGAACCGATTCTTTCAGCTGTGCGATGCTGCTTTCCACCGAATCTGCAATCTGATCCAGGTAACGGAAAACCACTTCTGAAGGCAGGAATTCCCTGGTCAGGCCGATTTCCCGGTTCATATATCCTTTGAACAGAAGGCTGTACATTTTGCTGTTCATCCCGGCCAGTATTTCCGGTGAATATGCCACACCCGGTTCAATCTCAAGATCCTTGTATGTAAACTCCGGTTCTGCCGCTTCGGTCTCTTCTACCGTTGTCTCTGCAGCTGCTTCTGAAGTCTCCGCCGGCATTTCCCCGGCCGTTTCTGCCTCTTCGGTTTCAGATTCGGCAGCGTTCCTGGGGTCCAGATCTTCCCTCAGGTACTCCCATTCTCCGGATTCTACAGCCATTTCCAGGAAAGACCGGTTCAGCCACATTCCGAGATTCGGAAGGCCGAAGATGTTTCGTGCCGTATCCTCTACAAGAAGCTGTACTCCCATATTCTCCTGATAAGCTCTCCACAGCGAATTATCAATATAATCCGCAAGCGCTTCCCTGAACTCCGGGTCCGTCTCAGCTTTTTCCCAGAGTACATCCAGAAGGCCGGCTACATCCTGCAGGGAAATATCCCCGGTATAGATCACACAGTCCTGTGAAACGCTGCCGGCTGTCAGGCGGCCTTTTTCCACAGAAACCGGTACATATTTCTCACTCAGCCCAGCCGGGACCTCAAGAATTTCCCGGACCAGTTCAGCAGTGGGGAGAAGGTCTCCCAGCCGGCTCATTGCTCCGTAATACTCCAGCATCTGCCTGGACGAATTTCCTCCCCGGAAAAGATTCGGGTTTATCAGGGTTCCGCTGACCAGTCCCGGAAAGCGTGCATAGACCGCGCCGAGATTCATGTCCAGCCAGGCATCTGCGGATGCAATTTCCTGTCCGTTGATGTGCAGCAGGGCGGTTATCCCCGGTACGCAGATTTCTTTCGAGGATACATTCGGAGTTGTATAGCCGTAAGCGTAAGTCCCTGCAGGGAGATCCTGTACGGAAGGAATCAGGTCAATCCCTGCTTCCCAGATCCAGCTGATATCCGTCTGCGCCAGGGTCTGAGACGCAAAATCCAGCAGCTTCAGGGCGTCAGGTTCCAGCGACAGCCTCCAGGAAACAGGCTGCCGCAGTTCACGGGAGAACCGGATTCCTTCCAGCATTTCTTCATATTCTTGCGCAATTCCCTCTAACAGTTCTCCCCAGATATTCGAAAAGATCTCGCCGGGCTGAAGAAGGTCCGGCGTCCCGGTCTCTGCAGGCTCTGTACCTGCCGGCCGGGTCTCAGCTGTTGTCTCCCCCTTCACGGCATCCGCCCGGGATTCCATGGCCGGAAAGAAAGCCAGCAGAGAGCAGAGAAGAATGCACAGCCATTTTTTCATGTTCATAACTCCTCCTTTATAAAACACAGTTACACATTCCGTTCAAGACTCGCCTGCGAGCCTTGCGCGCTGTGTGCGGCGAGGCGAAAGCCGGAGCTGAATGGCACCTTCCGTACCGCACACGTGCGCTTTACGATCTGCTGAACAGGGAAGTTCGACAGAATTTCCTGTTCTGTGAAAGAAGCCGCCCGGCGGTAAGGCCAGGCAGCTTCCAGGTTTACATAATGAACAGGTTTTATTTCACGGGTCCGAAGCTCAGAACCTTCTTCGGGCACTTGCCGATACACTTGCCGCACTGGATGCACTTTGCTTCGTCCAGTACCCAGGTCTTTGCCTTGCGGTCCACGGCCAGGGCGCCTTCCGGGCAGTTGCGCATGCAGAGTCCGCAGAAAATACAGCCGGACAGGTCGCAGGTCAGAGTACCCTTGTCCTCACGGAAGGTCACGCCGGAAACCAGAAGATCCTTGGGATCAGTGGCTACCATGTGGTAATCCGTGGTCATCTTGATGGAGCCTTCCTCACAGAAATCCGCACAGGTTCCGCAGAACGTGCAGGAGGTCAGATCAAAGGTACGGGTAACGTTCTTTCCGCCTTCCACCTTTTCCTCGGTACGTGTGATAGCCATCGGCGCACAGACTTTGATGCACATTCCACAGTCCACACAGGAATCCTGGTTGAAGGCGATCCTGCCGCGGTATTCACCCAGCCCTTCGGCTTCAGGGCAGGGGAAGGCTTCGGTGCTGGGTTTGGTAAAGGCATTATAAACAGCCTTTTTCAGAAACGGAAGCATCATTTGTTCATCGCCTCCCTCTTCTCTTGCAGGATCTGAGCCGCTTTATACAGCCCCTCCATAATGGCTTCCGGCTTCGGCGTGCAGCCGGCCACGGAAACATCTACGTGCACATAATTGTCCAGAGGCGCTTCCACGGAATAGCTGCCCTTGAAGACGTTGCCGGATTTCGGGCAGGACCCCAGGGAAACCACACACTTCGGTTCCGGAACCTGTGCCAGGGTACGGACCAGTCTCTCTTTAGACTGGGAGGTAATCGGCCCGGACACTACGACGATATCCGCATGCCGGGGTGTACCCGTCAGCTTAAAGCCGAAGCGTTCCGCATCGTACCGGGGTGTCAGTACGGCTACCAGTTCAATATCGCAGCCGTTGCAGGAGCCGGAATTGATGTGGTAAATCCAGGGAGATTTCATTGAGCTTTTATTCAGTAATTCTTTTAACATGTCCTCTCCTTTCTCCTTACAGGCCGCACCAGACCAGGATCAGGCTGGCCATAGCCAGACCCGCCACAAAGGTCCAGTAGAATTTGAACAGATGCTCGATCTTCAGACGTGCCGAAATGGCGTGAATCGTAGACATGCAGAGAACCGTCACGATAATGCAGAGGACGACGAAGATAATGGCATCGATCAGGATGAAGCCGGTGCGGATGCCTCCCAGGAACAGGGAGACAAACAGGGCGGACATCACAAACATCTTCATGGCCGAATTCAGTTTGAACAGGCCAAGGGGAGCGCCGCTGTACTCGACCAGCGGGCCTTCGCAGATTTCCGTTTCGGCTTCTGCCACATCAAAAGGCTGGGTCCCTACTTCTGCAGGAATGACCAGAAGCATGGCAATGGCAGCAGGGATCATAGCCCACTGGAAAAGCATGCTTCCGTTGGCCGCCTGCCAGTTCGCAATGGCATCCATGGAGAAAGCCAGAGACACGCCGCCGGCTTTTTTGGCCACCGTCAGCAGAACCAGCACGAAGGGCAGTTCGTACGCCATCATCGTAACCATCTCACGGGAGATACCGATGCCGGCATACGGGGAACCGGAAGAAGAACCGCCCACGATCAGGGCTACACCGGGAATGGTGATCAGATACAGGATAACGATCATATCCGCGCTGGTAGAGAAAGCTGTAAACCCGAAGATCGGGATAAACAGCATGATCAGCGCAAGGCTTACAAAACCCACGAAGGGAGCGCCCAGGAAAGCCAGCTTATTGGCGGCCTTAGGGATGATAGTCTCCTTCCCGATAAGTTTCAGGAAATCATACAGGGGCTGCCGGATCGGCGGGCCGATACGGTGCTGCATGCGGGCTACTACCTTACGGTCGATACCGGCCAGCAGCAGGCCTACAGCCACAGTAAACAGAGCGCCGGGGAAGATCAGTACGTAGAATAAACTCCAAAGAATATTAAACATTTTGGACCCTCCTTAGCGCATAAAGATGAACATGCACAGCACGATCACCGCTGCCGCGATAATCGCCATGGTGCTGTAGTCATTGACATTGCCGTTGTGCAGGCCCACCAGTACCTTGTAGTAACCCTTCCAGTCCTTCTTGAAGCCCCAGAACAGGTCGGAGCCGGCCACCTGGGAGAATTCTTCCTGTTCGCCGGAGAAGAAGGTCGCATACTTGGCATCATTGGCTGTATCGGGTTCCAGAACCTTACCGCGGGCAAAGTTCCCGTACAGAATAACCAGAGCGATTGCCGCAAAAACAATCACGAAAAGCACGAGCCATACCAGCGGGTTCCAGAAGGAGAATTCCACCGGGTTCACCAGAATGTTTTCCAGACCGGCTGCTGCAGCCGTTCCTTCTCCGATCATGGAGTCCACGTATTTCGTGACATTAAAGGAAGCATTTACAGCGGGGTTCAGCAGGAACTTATCCACTGCCTTATAGAAGATACCGGCAGCCACGCAGAGTACAGCCATGATGATCATGGGAAGCTGCATGGAGAAAGGAACTTCTTTGGTGTCCTTCAGCTCAGCCGGGCACTGTCCGAAGAAAGCGGACTGTGTCACCTTGATGAAGGATGCCAGAGTCATAACGGATACGATCAGGGCTACAACAGTAACCAGTGCGTAAACGAAATTGCCGGATTCCATGGCGCGGGTATAAAGAGCCTGGTAAACCATCCATTTGGAAGCAAATCCGTTGAAAGGCGGCAGACCCGAGATGGAGAACGCACCAACCAGGAAGCAGGCTGCCGTGACCGGCATCTTCTTCGAAAGACCGCCGACCTTGTCCAGGTTCGTGGTTCCTGTCGCATACAGGACAGCACCTGCTGTCAGGAACAGCAGACCCTTGAACAGGGTATGGTTCATCGCATGGAACAGACCGCCGGTCAGACCCAGGGCACTGCCCAGGCCGATGGCAGTAATCACGTAACCGATCTGGGAAATACTGTGGAATGCCAGCAGGCGCTTGAAATCATGCTGGGTCAGAGCCATCGTCACGCCGATAAACATGGTCGCGGCCCCGAAAAGCACCAGCAGCATCTGCACGCTGCTCTTATCCATAGCACGGAATACCACATAGACCATACGGATCATGCCGTACACGCCAGCCTTGTTTACCATACCGGAAAAGACCATGGAAATAGAGGTAGGGGCTGTGGTATAGGCATCTGCCGCCGGTGTATGGAAAGGAACAATGTAGCTCTTCACGCCGAAGCCCGCGATAATGAGGCCCAGAGCCATAATGCTGGTAGGGGTCATACGTCCCGCCAGAATCGCGGAAATCTGCGCCATATTCAGCGTATGGCACTGACCATACAGCAGAGCTACGCCTGCCAGTGTCATGGAAGAACCGATGGAGCCGATGACCAGATATTTGAAACCGGCTTCCAGGGCAAAATCCGAATCATTCCGGAAAGCTGTCAGGGCTACGGAAGCGAAGGTCATGATCTCGATCATGACGAACATATTGAAGACGTCCCCTGTCAGAACCAGGCCCAGAACAGAACCGGAAAGCATCAGGAACAGAGTGTAGTAATGACCGAGGTGCCGGTCGTTTTTCATATAGGCGATGGAATAGACGCAGGACAGCCAGAAAGTGGCACATACCAGCAGCGCGAAAAACAGGTTCAGCGCATCTATCTCATACCCGATACCGATGGCATAACCGGAAACCGGTGCCCAGTTGCCCATCCAGTAGGAAATAACCTGTCCGTCAATCAGAATGGGCTTTACCAGCGCGAAAATCAGCACCGCGGAAATCGTAGCTGCCTCCAGGGCAATAACGTTCCGGACGACAGCATTTTTCGAACCGAAGATTTCTACCAGGAACGCGGCCAGGAACAAGAGCATGACCGCAGCAACAGGAAAATGCTGTATCATCCGCGCAACCTCCTTACCTCGTCTGCATTCACAGACTTATACTTTCTGTGGATCATGATCACCAGGGACAGCGCCATGGCATCCACGCAGGCACCGATGACGATACTGGTCAGGGTCAGCGCCTGGGGAACCGGGTCCACAAAAAAGGTGGGAGCCACCCCGTTCAGCAGGTCAGACAGCTGATAGATAGGGGCTGTGCCGCCGGCATTGAAGCCGAGGCTTACGATCAGCATGTTGACGCCGTAGTCGACGATGCCGAGTCCCAGAACCACTTTGATCAGATTCTTCTTCATGCACACCGTGTAAAAACCCAGAACGATCAGGAATACCGATGCGATATAATTCACGATAATCATGCTTCGGCGCCTCCTTCCCCGCCTTCCGCAGCGGCTGCTTCCTCTTCGGGAGCTTCCGCGCCGTCAGCTTCTTCTGCAGCAGGCTCTTCCTCTGCCGCTTCTTCGGTTTCTTCGGCATCGAGCCAGTCTTCTTCGTAATCCTCGTCCCAGTCCGTATCCTCTTCTCCTTCCGGAGCCAGCATGCCAAGCATGAGCAGCAGCAGGAAGCCGACACCCGTCAGCACCTTATAGCCTACAGAGTAGCCCATAAAGGTAATGGTACCTGCGCTGATCAGATCGCCGACAGCGCCGTTGTTGAAGAATACGTTCCGGCAGTAATTCGCGCCGAAGATCAGTCCCAGGAAGCCCAGGCAGACATACAGTGTAGCGCCGAGCGCTTCATTGATGCGCAGCACTTCCTTATTCACGGCTCTCTTCAGTACATTGTAGCCGTGGCCAAGATACAGAAGCAGGACTCCGCTTGCTACGATAACGCCGCCCTGGAAACCACCGCCGGGGCTTACGGTACCGAACAGAATAATATACAGTCCGAAGGTCAGCGCGAAGGGCAGGAACTTGTCCGCTCCGCACCGGATGATGACGTTCTTCTCTTTAATGCCTTCTCTGAACTTCATTCGGCTGCGCCTCCTTCCTCTTCTTTCTTCTTCTTATGAATGCTCAGAATCACGAAGGAACCCGCAATGGCTGTGAGCAGGATGAAGGATTCACCCAGGGTATCAAAGCCACGGAAGTCAAACACGACAGCTGCTACATTGTTGGCAGCCATGGTTTTTTCCAGGTTTTCCTTTACGATGATGTCCGCTACGCCGTCCGGATCGGAAACGTCGTACTGCGTAGGATTGTTGTAGAGGTCCATTACATTGGTATCGCTGCCGTCATAGGTGACCGGGATTTCCCGGTAAGCATACTGTACAGCCACGATTCCGCAGACCAGGATGACCAGAAGGGACATGAGGGTAATGGTTTTCTTCATCGTTCTTCCTCCTCCTTCTTGGTAGTCTTCTTCACTGCAATCACAAAGATCGCTGTGGAGAGCACTGCGCCGACGGCTGCTTCCGCGATGGCTACGTCAGGCGCCTGCAGCAGGATGAATTCCAGCGACATAAAGACGCCTGTAATCCCCAGTGCAATCACGGAAGAAAGAATGTGTTCAAAGGTTACCGCGCAGATGGCGGAAACGAGAATGCCAATGACGACCAGCGTATTCAGTACAGTCAGGATATTCATTCTTCTTCCACCAAATCCTCTCCGTATTTGTCCACAACCATCTTCTTCTCGGGGCGCACGCCGTGCTTATAGGCGCCGCGGGCAATCGCGTGGCTGGCGATCGGGTTCGTGATGATGTAGAAAATACCTAAGAGCGCGATCTTGATGGTCATCCCGCCGTCATGCAGATAAAACGCGGCATAAAGGATCCCGCCAACGATCACGCCTAACACGCCGAAGGTAGCGATATTCGTACTGGACTGCATCCTGCAGAAGGCATCCGGCATGCGAATCATCCCTACCATCCCGGCAAACGCAAAGAAAACGCTGAAAGCCACCAGGATATCGATGATAAATCTCATAGTCTTCCCTCCAGATAGCGGGCTACGATGGTCGAGCCGATGAAGCCCAGCAGCGCCGTAATCAGCGCAATGTCCAGAAATACCGACCTGCCGCTGTACAGGGCGAAAAGGATCAGCGCCATGTCAGACAGGATGTCAATGCTGTCCGCCGCTACAGCCCGGTCCGCAACACTGGGACCCAGGATGAAACGGATCAGCAGGCAGAGTGCCATCACCACAAAGCAGATGGCGAAAAAGCAAAGTTCAGCCATTTTCATTCCCAAATCCTCCCTGACCATGCTTCCAGAGTGCCTTTGATCATTTCACCGGCTTCTACCGGATCTTCTGTTTCCACATTGATCCAGTGAATATAGTAATAGACCTGGCCTTCCTCTTCCACAATATCCATGGTAATTGTACCGGGTGTCAGCGTGATGGAATCCGCCAGCATAGCCTGGCCATAATCCGTACGCAGATTCGACGGTACCTTCACGATGCCGGGATTCACCGGCAGATCTTTGGACAGAGCGCGGAGCGCTACGTCCACATTGGCCTTCCACAGTTCCTGCGGGAAGATGTAGAAGCAGTACTGCAGAAGGTAGATAAAGCGGGCGCCGAGCAGATGGAACGCTTTCTTATGGATAAAGAAGCGACCGGAGAAGAAGCCGACCGCAGCGCTGACCAGCACCCCTGCGATCAAAACCTGGGTCGACGGCCTACCCCGGAAGATCGAAATGATCTGTCCCGTTATCAGCAGCCAGAATATGAAACAGAGAATGGCTGTCGACAACACCGCCGATATTTTAATTTTTTTCACGGTGGTTCCTCCTGATTCCTTTGTATTGGAAACGGCTATTCCGTGGATAACGGTTATTCCGCCTCCACACTTTCGATGTAATATTCCCTGCCGGAAATGATCCGGAACTGCCTGCTTCCGCAAACCGGGCAGGCGTCCATGCCGCGCCGTATCTCCTTTTCCGCCCCGCAGTCCAGGCATCGGATCCGGATGGGCAGCGGTTCGATCAGAACCTTTGCCCCTTCGGCCATCGTACCTCTGGCGGCGACAGTGAAATATTCGCGGACACATTCCGGGATCACTCCGGAAAGTTCTCCGATCTTCAGACGGACGGCGAGGATCTTCTTCGCGCCGTGTTTCCGGGCTTCCGGAACCACGACATCCAGGATCCCCTCTACGATTACCAGCTCATGCATAACGTCTTCTCTCTGTTCCGGTACTTCCCATCCAGGAAGAAACGGAACGGTACAGAATTAACGGTCCATGCAGGAGAAGCAGGGATCGATGCTGGCAATGATCAGGCCGGCGTCTGCCACGGAATTGCCCCGCAGCATGGTCGGAATGGTCGGAGCGTTCTTGAAGGTAGGTACATGAATGCTGACGCGCTCGTTGTATTCGGTTCCGTTGGTGACCACTTTATAAGAAAGCTGGCCGCGGGGCGCTTCATGCCGCATCATATACTCACCGGGTTTAATGGTGGGAATCTTGTTCCCCAGGTTAACCTTGCCGGCAGGCATGCTGTCCAGTGCCTGACGGATGATCTTGATGCTCTCGAAGTTTTCGAGGACACGGACCACCACCCTGGCGAACACATCGCAGGTGGGATACACACACTTGTTGAAGTCAAAATCGTCGTAGCTGGAATACGGAGCATCCAGACGGACGTCTACCGGTACGTTCGAAGCACGGGCATGAGGCCCGATGGCACCGATGCGGATGGCGTCTTCCGTCGTCAGCACGCCCACACCCTGGGTACGCAGTGCTACGGTCTTGTCCGCCAGCAGGAAATCTGCCAGACGCTTGTTGGATTCCTCGATCTCGTGCAGCATCTGCAGCACCTGATCGGCCTGTTCCTTCGTAATATCACGCCTTGCGCCGCCGTAGGTCACCATGCCGTAGTTAACACGGTTTCCGGTCAGGAGCTCCAGGATATCCATGATCTTCTCACGGTCATCCCAGGAATGCATGAACAGGCTGTCGTGGCCGATGATATGAAGGGCGATGCCCAGCCACAGGTAGTGAGAGTGCAGACGCTCCAGCTCTGCTACGATCACACGCATATACTGGCCGCGTTTCGGAACATTCACCCCGCCAATGGCTTCCAGCGTCATAGCATAGGTAAGGGCATGCGAATGCGAACAGATACCGCAGACGCGCTCCACCAGCACCATCGTCTGGATGAAGTTCCTTTCCATGGCAAGCTTCTCAATGCCCCGGTGGTTGTAGCCGATAAACACTTCGGCGTCCGTAATGGACTCCCCGTCGGTCACCAGTCTGGCATGAACCGGTTCTTCCAGGGAAGGATGATACGGGGCGATCGGAACGATATAGCTCACTTGTCATTCCTCCTTCTTTTTTTGTACTTTTTCGATCAATTCATCCATGGGAGTGACAAAGATATGACCCTGCCCTTCCAACATACTTTCAGGCATGAACAGGCGCTTGGAAGTATCCAGCCCTTCAAAGGTGATGTCGATCAGTTCGCTCAGTTCCCTCTCCGGCCATTCTGCGGCCAGATCATAGATGTGGGAAATGGTGGGAAGGACTTTTTCCCCTGTGATGGTGTATGACTCGATCCCCGTACCGATCTGGTACTCATAGGAAATGACCGGCAGGCCGTCCTTTCCCAGATGTCCGTGGATCATTGCGAGAATCACGCCATCCTTGCGCATCCTTTCCGCCAGCGGAATGATCTCATCTTTTGTGATGTCGATCCTTTTGTATTCCTGCATTGCGTTTCTCCTTTATGGTTATGGTTTATGAGTTGACATGTTTTAACGCTCGCCAGGGCTTATTGCCTGCCCGAGATAACTCGGCAGTCAATAAACTTTGGCTCACTGTTACTAGCATATCCGCGGCAGCTGTGCTCCTGCGAGCTTGGCGGCGATTCTGCGCCCTCCATAGGGAGTGCGCACCACCAGTTTTCCGGGGATGTCCGCAGATACGGTCCCGATCCGTGCTGCGCCTTCTCCTTCGGGGTACTGCCGGAGAAGGTCCAGCGCTTCCTCCGCTTTTTCCGCAGCCACAACCGCCAGAAGCCTTCCTTCGCAGGCGGCGTAGAACGGGTCCAGACCGAGAAGATCGGCGGCTGCCGCCACATCCGGACGTACAGGCACTTTCTCCTCTTCAATCTCAATGCCAAGCGCAGATCCCTCCACAAACTCATTGAGAGTCGTCGCCAGGCCTCCTCTGGTCGGATCTCTGAGGCAGCGGAGATTCTCGCCGAGAGAACCGAGCGCAGCGGACAGCCTTTTCAGCGAACCGCAGTCGCTTTGTATTTCCGCCTGCATGAGATCCTGGTTCCTGGCCAGCATGACGGCCATTCCGTGATCTCCCACGGTTCCGGATACCAGCACTGCATCCCCGGCACGGATTCTTTTCGGGGACAGTCCCGGCGTCCGCAGAAAACCGATACCGGCGGTATTGATATAGATACCGTCCCCGCGTCCGCGTTCCACCACTTTTGTATCCCCGGTAACGACCAGAACTCCGGCCTTTTTCGCTTCCTCTGACACGGAAGCAAGGATCCTCTCCAGAGTCTCCGACGGCAGCCCTTCCTCCAGAATCAGGGAAAGGCTCAGATATCGGGGATCCCCTCCGGCCATGCAGACATCATTCACAGTTCCGCAGACAGCCAGCTTTCCGATATTCCCGCCCGGGAAAAACAGGGGGCTTACCACAAAACTGTCTGTGGAAAAGACCAGCTGTGCACTGCCCGGAATCACTGCTCCGTCTCCCAGTTCCGCCAGGTAGTCATTGTTTAAAAAAGGAAGGATCGTCCGGCTGAT
>CACZQT010000169.1 GCA_902783295.1 uncultured Lachnospiraceae bacterium | reverse complement strand
GAAATCACTGGTCATCCACCCCGCGACCACGACACATTCCCAGCTTTCCCCCGAAGAGCTGGAAGATCAGAACATCCATCCGAACACAATCCGCCTGTCGATCGGCACGGAACACATCGATGATATCATCGCTGACCTGGAAAAAGGATTTGCCGCTGTACGTTAACAGGCAGCAGTAAAGCCAGGTGCAGGGAGACACGGGGACAGACCCCTTGTCCTTTCCAGGACAAGGGGTCTGTCCCCGTGTCTCCTTGTGTCTCCCCGTATCCCCCTCTGCATTTCTACATTCCTCCGAATGCTCCTTCCAGGTAGGTCAGCTCATCCGCCTCTCCGAAAGCCGCCACGTCAAAACGGCAGATCTTCTGCTCTCCCTCCGGATGCAGCATCAGATAATATTCCGCAACCCGGTGGATTACCTTCTGCTTCCTTGGGTTTACCGCCTCCTGGGAGAAACCGTGGCCATAGCCCAGGCGGTATTTCACTTCCACAAAAGCCAGCACATCCGCTTTCCCTGCAATCAGGTCAATCTCACCCTGGCGGCAGCGGAAATTTCTTTCCAGAATCTTCCATCCCCGGTCCAGCAGCCATACGGCTGTTTTTTCTTCGTAAATGGAGCCGATTTCCCGGTTGTTCTGTTTTATCATCTCATCCCTTTCCGCCTGCCTCTCAGACCAGTTTCGTGATGAATGTCCTGCGGTGAATCGGGCAGGGTCCCAGTGTCCTGATCGCTTCCATGTGTTCTGCTGTACCGTATCCCTTGTGTTTCGCAAATCCGTATCCAGGATAACGTTCGTCCATTTCCCTCATGATCCTGTCCCTGGTCACCTTTGCCAGGATACTGGCAGCCGCAATGCTTACGCTTTTCGCGTCTCCATGGATGATGGAAACCTGTGCGGTCTCCACCTCCGGAATCTTCACGGCGTCATTCAGGAGAATACCAGGTACGGGCTGAAGAGATGCTATGGCCTGGCGCATTGCTTCATAGGTCGCCTGCAGAATGTTGATTTCATCAATCCGCGCTTCCCCCACGATCCCGATCCCATAAGAAACAGCCTTTTCCCGGATTTCATCAAACAGCAGTTCCCGTCGTTTTTCGGGAACTTTCTTGGAATCGTTCAGATAAAAGATATCCGTATCCGGAGGCAGTATCACAGCCGCAGCCACTACCGGTCCGGCCAGCGGTCCGCGTCCCGCTTCATCAACCCCGGCGATCAGGCCGTACATTCCATACTCCCGTTCATAAACACGCAGTGCTTCCAGTCTTTCGTGCTCTTTTACAGGATCCAGCTTTCTGGCCATAGTGGTTTCCTCCTTATTCTTCGGGCGGCCACTCCAGGGAAATACGTCCGAAACGGCCATGCCGGAAATCGTCCAGGAAGAGCCTGGCCGCTTTCTCCACGTCAGGATCCCCTCCCTTTTTCAGGCAGGCACGCTGGATGGCGATATCCGTGAGCATCGCATAGGGCAGTTCTGTTTCATCCAGTCCCGTATAGCGGGCTGCCAGAGTGCCCGGATACCTGCTTCGCAGCCATTCCAGCCCCCGGAGAGCAAGTTCCTGAATGTTCAGTACATCATCGCTGATGGAACCGACCAGGGCCAGACGGATTCCCACCTCATCGTCCTCAAACTTCGGCCACAGAATTCCGGGCGTATCCAGAAGTTCCACTTCCTTGTTGAGGCGGATCCACTGCGTACCTTTTGTTACGCCGGGTTTATTGCCTGTTTTGGTACTGGCTTTCCTGGTAAAAGAATTGATAAAGGTAGACTTCCCGACATTGGGAATACCGGCCACCATAGCCCTCACCGGACGGTTCAGAATCCCCCTTTTCCGGTCCCTTTCAATCTTCTCCCGGCACGCTTCCCGGATTCCCGCCTGCACAGCCTTCATATTGTCCGTGTTTCTGGAATCCAGCAGTACAGTCTGGTACCCCTGGTTCCGGAACCACTGCTGCCAGAGATGGTTCGCTTCTTCATCCGCCAGGTCCGCCTTATTCAGGAGAATCAGGCGGTATTTGTTCTGACCGAGACGGTCGATATCCGGATTCCGGCTGCTCATGGGAAGCCGTGCATCCACCAGTTCAATGACCACATCTATCAGCTTCAGATACTCTTCCATCTGTCTCCGGGCTTTGGTCATATGGCCCGGATACCACTGAATATCCATGGATTCCCTCCTTCAGGCTTTTCGCAGATCCATTTTCTCAGCGAATCCGGCCGAACTGTTCCGCCGAACTCACCCGAAGCCACAGACGCCCCGTGATCTGATCCTCTTTCACATTGCCGATATCCGCGAAACGGCTGTCCTCACTGCTTCCCGCATTATCCCCCATCAGGAAATATTCATTCTCACCCAGGTGAATCTCATTCTCCGCCTGGCCGGCGATGGTTACCGGACGTTCCTGAAAAGGTCCCTCTGCAAGCTCTGCCCCATTGATATAGACCTTCCCGTCCATGATCTGTACCCGCTCTCCCGGCAGGCCGATAATACGTTTCAGGCTTGTCCGGGAAGCGTTTTCTCCATAGGCAAATTCCACCACTTCCAGGCGGCGGTAAGGAACCAGGTCCGGAGAAAGCCGGCTCATCAGCACTTTCTCTCCCGGATTCAGGGCCGGTTCCATAGATCTGCCGCTCACCGTCCGCAGATTCAGAAACAGGCTGACCAGGAAAATGGCCAGAGCCGCCACGACCAGAATATCTACTGCCCAGCTGCAGACCCGCTGCAGAAGATTCTTTTCTTCACTTGTATGATAAAACCCGAATTGCCGCATCGGAAACCTCCTGCAAAAGAGGAAAAAGGGGATCGGATAACCCGGTCCCCTCTTGCCTGCTTCTTTGCTTTAGATCAGCGCATCATTTCCTTAACCTTGGCGGACTTGCCGACACGGTCGCGCAGATAGTTCAGCTTCGCCCGGCGGACTTTACCGCGGCGTACTACTTCCACCTTTTCAATACGGGGGGAATGCAGCGGCCAGGTACGTTCTACGCCGATACCACTGGAAATCTTGCGGACGGTAAAGGTTTCGCGAGCGCCGCCGCCCTGTCTCTTCAGCACGGTGCCTTCAAAAACCTGAACACGTTCCCGGTTGCCTTCTTTGATGATGGCATAAACCTTTACAGTGTCGCCTACCCGGAAGCTGCCGGCGTTTTCCTTCAGCTGGGCATCCTCGATCTTTTTGATGATGTCGTTCATGTGATTCCTCCTAAGTCTTAGGCGCTCTTACCGCCTTTCGCGGCAGCGGAACGTCCGTATTCACAAGCTTTTCAATGATAGCATAGTCCGCCAGGATATGCAAGCGGTTTTTTCGATTAATGATGGAACAGCCGCATCCCGATAAAGGACATGCACATATCGTACCGGTCGGCCGTTTCAATAACGTTGTCATCGCGGATGGAGCCGCCGGCTTCCGCTACAAACTGCACGCCGGAACGCCTTGCGCGCTCGATATTGTCCCCGAAGGGGAAGAAAGCGTCGGAACCCAGGGCGAGGCCGCTCATCTGAGCAATCCACGCCTTGCGCTCTTCCCTTGTGAACTCTTCCGGCTTCTCGGTAAAGACTTCCTGCCAGGCGCCGTCCCGCAGCACGTCGTCGCAGTCATCGGAAATATAGACATCGATTGCATTGTCGCGGTTAGGGCGGCGGATATCTTCCCGGAAAGGCAGGGCAAGTACCTTCGGGTTCTGGCGCAGCCACCAGTTATCCGCCTTGTTGCCGGCCAGCCTGGTGCAGTGCACGCGGGACTGCTGCCCGGCGCCGATACCGACTGCCTGGCCGTCCTTCACATAGCAGACGGAATTGGACTGCGTATATTTCAGGGTAATCATGGCCACAATCAGGTCGCGGATCGCCGCGTCGGTCATGTTCTTGTTCTTCGTAGGGATGTTCTGCAGGAACAGTTCCCGGTTGATGGGGAAATTGTTGCGGCGCTGTTCAAAAGTAATCCCGAACACTTCCTTCTGCTCCAGCTCAGCCGGTTCGTAGGAAGGATCCATCTGCATTACCAGATAGTTTCCTTTCTTCTTCCCCTTCAGAATCTCCAGAGCCTTTTCCGTATAGGAAGGAGCGATCACGCCGTCGGAAACCTCCCTGGCCAGATAGGCAGCCGTTGCTTCGTCGCACTCGTCGGAAAGAGCTGCGAAATCACCATAAGAAGACATCCGGTCCGAACCTCTGGCTCGGATATAGGCGGTAGACATAGGAGTCAGCTCTACGCCTTCCACGAAATAAATCTGCTTCTCCACTTCAGACAGGGGAACCGAAACAGCGGCTCCCGCCGGGCTTACATGCTTAAAGGAAGCCGCGGAAGGCAGACCGGTCGCTTCCTTCAGTTCCTTCACCAGCTGCCAGCTGTTGAAGGCATCCAGCAGATTGATGAATCCCGGTTTCCCGTTCAGAACAGTAAAAGGAAGTTCTCCTTCCTTCATAAATACCCTTGCGGGTTTCTGATTCGGGTTGCATCCGTACTTCAGTTCCAGTTCCTTCATAGAGTCCTCTTTCCCGGCATCTGTTTTTCATGCCGATTTTCATATTCAGAAATCCTCCGGTTTGGGGATCCTTTGTATTGTTTATCAGTAAAAAACTGATGAAATCCGTTTTCCATTATATCGCCCGGTAGTTTCTCCACTTCCCGCTGTGCAGCCTCCACAGGAATAGAACGGACCGGCAGGCCCAGTCGGACATCATGGCAAACCAGACGCCCATCACCTGGAAATGCAGAACAATACCGAAAAGCACCGCCGCACCGACCCGGAAAAACACCATGGAAACCATGCCGACCATCATAGTATAACGGGCATCCCCTGTCGCTCTCAGGCCGTTGGCCAGATTGAACGATGTCGGGTGAATGAAGCAGGCACCGACATTGTGTATGGTAATCAGAACGGCAGCCAGGGATTTCGCCTCCGCCGACAGATCATATAATCCCAGAATACGGGTCAGAAAGATCTGACTCGGAATGACCAGAAG
>CACZQT010000168.1 GCA_902783295.1 uncultured Lachnospiraceae bacterium | reverse complement strand
TATGAGCCCTGAATTCCTGGAAAAGATGTACCAGCCTTTTTCCCGGCAGACGGACAGCCGGGTCAACAGCATTCAGGGAACCGGGCTGGGGCTTGCGATCACCAGACGGATGGTCGAACTGATGAACGGGACAATCGAGTGCCAGAGCGAAGTCGGAAAAGGCACAACTTTCACCGTTACGCTGGACCTTCCCGTCGCCGAAAAGCAGCTGGAGGAGATGTGGATTGATGGAGTGGATGCCCTGATTGCGGACGATGACCCGGTCATGCTGGAAAGCGCGGTGGACACGCTGGAATCGCTGGGTATCAGTGCGGAGCAGGCGAAGACGGGTATGGAAGCGGTGGAAATGATCCGTCGCCGGCATGAGGCCGGAAAAGATTACAACGTAGTTATTCTGGACTGGAAGATGCCGGATATGAACGGCCTTGAGACGATCAGGCGCATCCGCGCAGAGGTCAACGTCAGAATTCCGATCCTGCTGACCTCCGCATATGACTGGTCTGACATCGAAGACGCGGCGAAGGAAGCCGGGGCGGACGGATTCATCGGTAAACCGCTGTTCCGCTCCAGGCTGTATGAGAAAATCAATGCGCTGCTCGGGACGGAAGCAAAAACCGTGGAGCCGGAGGATGACTATTCAGATCTGGCCGGAATGAATATCCTGATCGCAGAAGACAACGACATCAACTGGGAAATCATCTCCACCATGCTGAGCATGCTCGGCATCACGTCGGACCGGGCCGAAAACGGACGGATCTGTACAGATAAAATGGCGAAGGCAGAAGAAGGGCTTTATGATCTGATTTTTATGGACATTCAGATGCCGGAAATGAACGGCCTGGACGCTACACGGCATATACGCCAGCTGGAAAATAAATGGGCTGCCTCCATTCCTATCATTGCCATGACCGCCGATGCGTTCTCTGAAAACGTGGCGGAATGTATGGAGGCGGGCATGAACGGGCATATACCCAAACCGGTAGATATGAAACTTGTCATCAAAGAAATACGCAGAATCAAGGAGGAAAAAAGAAAATGAAACAAATGCGTTACGCGATCCTGACAGCCCTGCTTGCAGCTGCATCGATGGCCTGTCTGCCCAAGGTTCAGGCGGAAGAATTCCAGCCGATGCTGGATACAGACACCGAATGCGAAATCACCGTAGTAGGAAGCTACTCCAACTTTGAGGCGCTGGAAGCTGAATTTGACAGCTTCAATGAGATTTACCCCTACGTCGAGCTGAGCTATGTGAAGCCGGATGACTACAACAATCTGCTGGGAACGATACTGGGAACCAATGACGCTCCGAATATTTTCTTCTCCTATACCTGGATGTTCGGGGATGAAAAGTATCAGGCTGTCGTTGATCATATGGAGGATCTTTCGGATCCTCAACTGGGCCTGGACCTGGAATGCATCCGTCCCAGCCTGCTGAACGCTGATGCCGACGGGCAGGTATTGATGGTACCGGTTTTCGCCAGAAACTATGGTATGCTGGTGAACAATGATCTGTTTGAGAAGGAAGGGCTTCAGATTCCGACCACCCGGGAAGAGCTGCAGGCTGTGTGCCAGGCCTTTCTCGACAGGGGATATGCCAGCCCTATGATGGGCTTCAGTGCGAATGCATCCGGCTGCCTGATGAACACTCTGGTATATCCGGAAGTCGTGGCTGCCCTCGCCGGGAATCCGGAAGCTCTTCAGGCTGCGAATGAGATGGATCCCTCCGCAGGCGAGTCTATGCGCCAGGGCCTGGAAGCGATGATGCAGCTGATCGGGAACGGGTATATCAATCTGGAAAAATGCAACGAGATCAGTGACAACTATACAGAGGTCATTCTTCGCTTCTTCGAAGGGGATGTCCCCATGATGATCTGCACGGGAGATACCGTATCCGGAACAGGGAAGCGGGAAAGCCAGTCCGAAGCGTTTACCAAAACACCTTTCACTTATTCATTCACTCCCGTTCCTCTGTCGGAAGCCGGAGGCTATTTTGTCGACAGCCCTTCTATAGAATTCTCGGTCAATAAAACCTGCGAGAATCTGGACATGACAAACGAGTTTATGCGTTTTCTGATTACCCGCGAAGAACTGAACAAAATGGCTTCGGTGAAGCGCCTGGTTACGCCGACGACGGATTTGTCCTTTGACGCTGTGTACGAACCATTCAGTCAGGTCCCTGTTGAACGGGTACTGTCTCCGGAAGTGATCGGGATCACAGATCCTCTTGTCGCACAGGTGCGGAACGCGGCTTATCTGGTCGGAAGCGGAAGCCTTACCGTTGATGAAGCGGTCAGCCAGTATGGATCTCTGGCGCAGTAAAGCCTGCCCATATCCGGAACTGCGGATCACTCCCGATGGAGTGATGCTGTACGGATCTAACGGATATGTAAAAAGAGAACATCTGGAAAGCAGCTGTAAAAATCTCATGTTTTCCGGTAAAAAATGAAGGCTCATCACTTCACGTGATGAGCCTTCCGTCTTTCAAGGGAAGAAAAAGGATCAGATAACAGTGCCTCCGTCATTCCATCCGACAATATCTGATGTTGAATCGCCTGCATAATCACAGCTTCGTACGATTCCTCTGTTGCATCCGACGATGCCTCCCATATGGGCTTGCCCGCCATAATTATTTCCCTTAGTAACAGTCAGACTACCGTTTCCTTCACAGCTTTCAACCACTGCATAGTTTATGCCGACGATAGTGCTGGAGCACGGGAAGTTCTTTGCCGTTGCGGAACAGTTGATATCTGCTTTACAGTTGCGGATCTGCCCTCCCTCGTTGTTTTCATTGGCAAATCCCGACGCGCATTCCCAATAATTGTTATAGCCTGAGCCTGTAACAGCAGCTGTTCCTTTGACGATCGAACAGTCAAGAATTGTTCCGCTGTTTTTATATACATACAGGGTTGCCTGATGTACACCGCTTACAACACAATTCGTCATTTTACATGCCGTGATCATTCCGCTGTTATTATCGGCAAACACAGCTGCATTCTCACCCGTAACAGTGCAGTTGTCGAGAGTAAGGCTGTTGATCTGGCCGTTCTCTCCTATAAAACCGAATAAGGAATTGGTACCATAGAAGTTCCGGATACTGAATCCTTTACCGTCAAGTGTTCCCGAAAAAGCATTTTCTTCGCCGAAGATAGCACTGCAGCTTTTGTAATTGAAGTCTATATCATTTACAAGAACAAAGCAGCTGCTGCTGAATTTTGACATTTTCTTAAGTTCATCCAGAGTGCTGATCTGGTAGGGACTGGCTTTTGTACCGGCACCGCCCGAGAAATCACCTTTTTCTTTGAGAATCAGATAATCCGAATAAACTGCCTTTTTACCGGCTGTGATTTTAGCACGGTAAGAGCCGGCACTTTGTGCTGCACCAGGTGACCATTTGAATTCCTGCCGAACTTTTGCAGGGATATTATTGAACTTTTTGCTGAGCAGAACACTGCCCGTTGCTGTCAGAATATCAATTTGTACAAGGGATGCTTTTGACGGCATTGTATATTTCAGAACAGCCGTGCTTTTCCCGCGTATAAATTCCCCTCCGTCAGCAGTAGTAAAGCTGACTGATTTTGCTGTTACATCATTATTCTTTACGGTTACTTTGCAGGTCAGGGTCTTACCGGCAGTCTTTGCGTATATGGTCGCCTTTCCTGCTTTAACTCCCGTGACCTTTCCGGATTTTACCGATGCGATCTTTTTGTTAGAACTTTTCCAGGTGACCTTTTTCCTGCTTCCTGTTACCTTAAGAGTCTTTGATTTCCCCACATAAAGGGTGAGGGTTTTTTTGCTCAGCTTTGGTGATGCTGCCATTACCGACGGAATAAACGATCCGAGTATAACAGCGCAGATCACTGTCAGAACAAGGCCTTTCAATACATTTCTTCTCTTCATTTCAACGACAACCTCCATAAAGCTTTTTGCAGCTGTCTGCTGCATCATCAAGTTATTGTTTATATTATCATAAACAGCAATTTCCGACAAGAGCAGTGTGTCCTCTGGTCGTGCATGTGTTCTCTGATACTGCCTATGACTCCACGGAAGGACCTTTTAGGAACGCATTCACCCGGATCAGTCTCCGGAAGCCGGGACGGTGCTTCGCCTGAGTCACCTTTACCTGAGATCAACTATTCTCCTTTATCATCATGATGGAAACCACTGTCAATAATATCGGTGATATCCATATGGTTTTTGTGTAGAGCACACCCGATATGATTCCCCCTATTCCTGCACCGATTGCAAAAACCACAATAATACCGAAGAAATGAAGTGCTTTGTTCAGGGAAGCGTTGTCCCTGTTCCTAAGATAATGCGAGAAGCTTTCTGTTCCGCTTCTCAGGTTCCCGATACACATTGTGCTGGCATACCCGTAACCATGCACTTTTTTGAATGTCTGTATTTGCATGGCACACGTGAAGGAAACCAGCATGTTGGCTAATATATTCATATTTGTTGACATAAAGCCAACAAGACCGAGCAGTATTATTTCTATGAGTAAAATGAGCTGCCTCCAGTGAATTCTTTTGCTGTTTTTGTACCTGTATTCGATCTGTTCGGTTATAAATACTCCTGCAGCAAATGAAATCAAAGGAAGCATATAGTACACTCCGCTGCTCCAGTTTCCCAGCATAAAATTCTGGCTCATGAGAACAACGTTCCCGGTCTGAGCATTTGCAAAGACATTCCCTCTGACATTATAGGTGTATGCATCCTGCAGGCCGCCGGAAAAAGATAATACTGCGCTTAATCTGAAACTTTCTGATGTCTGCATTTTCGTTTTGTCTGCCTTTATAGTTTTAGTCACAGTGCCTTTTTTACTTGATTCCGAGATGTTAACCGGTTTTGATTATACCAAATCTTCTGCAGCGCTGAAAGGGTTACTGCAAACTCAATTCAAATAAAAACTTTGAAAATATCTACAAAAACGAATAATAATGTGCTATGCTTACTGCGAAAACAAATTGAATATATGAGGAGCCGGGTACAAATGGATAGAAATCAAATGAAAAGAATAATGTCTGGCTTTCTGATATGGGAGGTGTTTGCGGATGATGGAAGCTGAAATCGAACAGCGCGTAAGGACAGAGATCGCAAAAAAGATGCAGGCGGACCGGATGAGTCCGGAACTGATCAGAAAGTATACCGGAATCACATTGGAAAACGGGCCGGCAGAAGCATCCGGGTATGACCAGACGGCAAAACAGGTGGCATGCGAGATGATTCTGCGGGGATTGCCGCTGGATGTAATTGCCACGGCTACCGGAATTCCGTATTCCGTATTGCAGGAATTGAAAAGCCAGATACCGGATTAACCTAAGGAGTGAATGCTATGAAAAGAGCAGGTGAAATCAGGAAAAACATAATATGCTTACTGCGAAGGATATCCCTGCTCTTCTGCCTGGGAGCGGCGCTCCTTTTTCATGATGGGGCGACGGGAGTCCTCGCAGAGTCGTCTATGATGGCAAAAACGGGGCAGATCCGGCAAAAACTGGCCGCTTCCGACAGTGTCCGGCAAAAGTGGAACGCATATCTGCAGTGGCTGCAGCCTTATCTGCAGCGCTATATGCGTACCCACCGTGTATATGTGCTGCAGCCCGGCTTTGAAGAATTGTATGCAGCCAATCCGGATATCTGCGGCTGGCTGAATGTAGCTGACTTTGTGGACGAACCGGTGCTCTGGAGGGACAATTCCTTTTACCTGGATCATGGCTTCGACCGGGAAGACAGCATAGACGGGGCCATTTTTCTGGACGAACGGGGAGAAAAATATGCGGAAGAGCCGTCCCTGCTGGTGTACGGGCACAACATGAAAAGCGGCGCCATGTTCGGGCTGATGGACTATTACCGGGAAGCCGATTATCTAAAGCAGTACCCGATCGTAACCTATCAGTCCGCCTGGGAAAAGGAGCCGCGAAAATACGTGCTGTTTTCTCTGTTCGATGCTTCCATGACGCCGGGAAACGCAGAATACCAGTGCATCGTCTGGTATCCTTTCCAGAGCAGGGAGGAACACCAGGCTTACCTGGACCAGCTGAAGGCACGTTCCTTTTACCGCGTGCCGATCGATGTAACGGTTGACGATCAGCTGATCACCCTGGTTACCTGCAGCTACAGCCAGGATAACGGCCGTTTTCTGGTGACCGGACGCCGCCTGCGGGCAGGGGAGGACGAAGAGGAACTGCGCCGGGTCATCGCGGACAGCATTTTCAGAACAGAAAAGTAAAGTACATAAAGCAGGGAAGATGCCGCCGCAGGCGGAGAAAGAGAAACAGGAGGGGAGTTATGAACAAAAACAAAGGTACAAGGGGTTACTCATTACTGGTACTGGCTTTTACCGCCATGATACTGTTATTGTCTTCAGTCTGTGTTTTCGCTGACAGCAGCGTGAGGATCACCAGTCCCGAAGACGGCAGTACGGTCGAACCGGGAGAAGTGAGCGTATGGACGAGCTTTGCCCAGCCGCCCGTCATGAGCGGGGTAGCCGTCACGGAAGGCAGGGCATCGTATATAAAATCGGAATATGGTATATCCTATACGCCGGTAAAATTCATAGTATATAAGGATGGGGCATTCTTGACCGAAAAAGACGTCGATCAGGAGTGGCTGAATTTCACGAACGAAGGAAGTAAATCCACAAGCTTCCTTTTTGAAGACGAAGGATCCTATACGATTTCAGCCAGTGTTCCCCATACACAGTATGAATGGGACAGCGTAACGATCAAGGTGGAAGGTGAGTATGACGGCACGGACTATGCTTCCGGTTCATTCAGCTCTGAAAATGCTCCCGTCCTGGCGGAAGGGAAGGCAGGACGGTGCGTGCTGACAAAGGACAACTCTTTTACGGCTGTATACAAATTGACGCCTGCGGAGAGCGGAAGATACATCTTCTTTTCCGCAGGAGCTGCGAAACAAATACGGGGCAGCCTGTATGAAGGCATTGGTGATACGTATTATCTCGATAGTGTGAGTAACGGAGAAGCTTCCAGCGAAGATGGTCAGTTCGTCTTTTCTGTCTCACTGACCGCCGGAACGCCGTACACATTGCTGGTACAGGGATATGTGAAAAAGAAGGACACCGTTTTCGACGTCGGCTTCATCAGAAAAGACAGCGGAGCAATGATGGCAAGCGCATCCTCAGTGACACTGACGGACACAGAGAATTATTATTCTGTAAGCGTGGGAAGCGGCAGTCCGATCCCTGACGGCGCGGAATGGTATTCTTCTGATACTACGGTTGTATGGATACCGGGGCGCGGCACCTCGAGCAGAGGCAATCCCGAAACCTATGCGGGATATTACAATACGAATCATGCAACCCTTCAGGCCAGAGGCAGCGGTACTGCTGTGGTTACCTTTGAGAATAAAGAAACAAATCAGGTGTTTGCAAGCTGCCGGATCACCTGCACGGGCATGCCAGCTTTTGACCCGTGCAGTAAAGGCCACAGACTTACAAAAACAGAGGCCAGGCCGGCTACTGTGACTGCGGAAGGAAATACAGCATACTGGACCTGTGAACGATGCGGGAAACTGTTCAGCGACGAAGAAGGAAAGACGGAGACGGATAAATCAAAAACAGTTATCCCCAAACTGAAGGAAGCGGAAACACCGGCGGAAACTCAGCCGACAACGCCGGCAGCTCAGCCGGCGGCACCGCAGGAAACTCAGTCAGCAGCACCGCCGGCAGCACAGCCGACAACACCACCGGCAGCGCAGCCGACAACGCCGGCGGAAACACCTCAGGAAACGCCGACAGAGGCTCAGCCGGCGGACATTCCACAGACCCCGGGAGGAGATACCCCTGCCGGGCATACGGACAAGACTGCCGCGGACGGTACCTCTCTGGGTGCCGGTGCATCAGCTGAAGCTGCTGAAGCTGCCATCACCGGAATGAAGACCGACAAGGATCTGCCCGGTTCCGTCTTCCGGGGGCTTCAGCTTACCTCAGGCAAACAGACCAAAACATCGATAACCATTTCCTGGAAGAAAGTCTCCGGAGCTGTTAAATATGTCATCTATGGGAATAAGTGCGGCAAGACCGACAGGATGAAGAAGCTTGCCACGGTCTCCGGAAAGACAAAGAAGTTCACAAAGGTGGCGGGAAAGAAGGTTAAAAAGGGAACCTGGTATAAATTCCAGGTCGTTGCTCTGAACAAAAACAGTAAGGTCGTATCTTCGTCTAAAATCATTTACGTGGTGTCCAAAGGCGGTAAGGCAGGCAACGTAAAGAGCGTTTCGACCAAGGCAAAGAAGAACAGTGTTTCCCTGAAGAAAGGCAAAACGTTCAAACTGGCTGCTAAGGCCGTGCCTGAATCGAAGAAACTGAATGTGAAGCAGTACAGGGCGGTAAGCTATGAATCTTCCAATACAGGGATTGCTTCCGTTTCTTCGAAAGGCGTGATCAAGGCCAGGAAGAAAGGCACCTGTTACGTATATGCCTATGCGCAGAACGGCGTCTTTGCGAAGATCAAGGTCGTAGTCAGGTAGTGCGGACGGGAACAGGGAACGTTGTTTTGCCGGCCGATCCAGTGAATAAATAATGACTTCTTCAGGATTATGAACGAGATCAAAAAATGTGAATATCTGCCGGCCGGCAGATTTCAAAGGCAGTGTAAAAATTTGAAAAAATAGTTGAATATATAAAAAATAAAACATTGCTGTATTGAGCCGGAAATGATACAAAATAGATGTCACATATTTTTCACATGTTCACCGCAGCACTTCCGGCTATGGTGAACGCAATCAGCAAGAAGGAGGGTACTATGAAAAAAATTCTTTCAATCGCACTGGCTGCTGTTCTGGCTTTCAGTGCAGTCCCCACATTTGCGGAGAGGCCGGAACTGAATGTTCCGACTATGGAAGATGTGGAAAGTATCCAGGCTTACCTGGACGGCACTATCTATGGCAACCACCTGGTACAGGTAGACGTTACCTATAAAGAGGGCGTAGATCTGTCCGGCATCACTCCCGAAAGCTATATTCTGGAAGACCGCGGAACTGTCACCCCTGACTTCGGCAAAGTTGCCATCGGTGATGTGACCGTAGAAGGCCAGGTCGTCAGCATTGAAATCCCCATGGTGACGGCAGCTACCGGAAACAACGACCTGATTTACACCGGCGTAGCAGCCGGCGCCCGTCAGAGAAATTCCTTCGGCGCTTCCGTTACCGGTCCCTGGTACAGAGATCCGGAAGGCCAGATCTTCTTTGGAAAAGAAGATACCGATGAGTACAAGGCCAACTGGTCCGGCATGGGCTACTGGACCCGTCCTACTCTGGAGCTGAAGCTTCGCCATATCGGTGAAACCGAAGAATCCGCTGCCTGCATGGCGGATGAGAAGGGCCAGTTCGTAGAGGGCGGTCTGTGGCTTCCTCAGATTGACAGCCAGTTCGCTGACTGGCAGACCTTCGAAGAGGCCGGAATCGAGATCCCGACCACCGCTAATAAAGAAGTGGTTACCGACGGCACGGGTGACGACTTCATCCGTGGTATCTTCTTTGTACCTGAAAACTATGATCCGGCAAAAGGTATCGTATTTATCGAGCAGGGCAACGGCATTGTTTACTGGCAGCTGAATGACGGCTCCAACAACTACCTGACTGCTGCTTATTTCGATACAGCTTCCACCAGCTGGGCGAATACCGGCGCCATCGTTGTCCAGATCGACGACCGTTCCAATGCCGGCCCCTGCGATGACGCAACCGGATACAAAGAGTACTATGACTACTGCTTAGACGATGTCAGGATCATGAAGTACTTCATCGAGACCTATGCAATCACCGGTCCTGTGGTAATCCAGGGCAACTCCCGTGGTACCAGCGCCAGCAACCGCATCATCAAGGCTCTGGCCGGCTGCAAGTATCACATCTGGGAAGGCAGACGGGATAAAGAAGGCCAGTATGAAGTCGATATGGCTCTTGACAAAGAAGAATTCCCGTTCGTCATTGACTGCTACATCTGCCAGAACGGCAGCTTCCTTGGCGCTTCCGACGAAGATACCAAGGCGATCATCGATACCGGCCTGAAGGCATGGATCTTCGACGGCGAGCAGGATACCAACAATATTGAAGCCGTACAGAAATGGATTGATCTGGGCGGAGATCCTGAAAAGGTTCGCCTGACCGGCTATCCTTCCAACATCTACTATTACTGGGGCGAGAGTGATCACTCCACCACCCGTATTAACGGCTGGTACTTCGCGGATGAGCCTTTCTATGGTCCTGATGTGACTGTGGATCCCGCTACCGGCGCGCTGGTATACGGCGAGAAGCTTGCGGATGGCGATAAGTACACCCTGCCTGCACGCGGCAACAAGGTTGGAACCTCCAAAGAAGGTTATGAGTACACCATCTATGAAGATTCCTTCCATACCTGGGCGCTGCAGTAACAGTAATCTGACGGATAATCACCGTTCACCGGGGAACGCCCCGGAATTCACACAGGAAAATATTCTGAAATAACTTTCCGGGGAGCCGGCTGCGTAAAGCAGCCGGCTTCTTCTTTACGGTTTGGGATATGCAGATCCATGTTCTCAAATAACGATAATCGTGCTATGATTGTATCAGTGAATCAGGCGCACAGCTGTTAATCAGCTGATGCTCTGGCAGCAAGAGGCTTTTCTGGAGGAATTACTATGAAACAGAAACGGTTTTTTTTCATGTTCATTCTGATGACAGTGCTGGCTCTGACGCCAGCTGCCATGGCAGAGGATACGTCCTCGTGCTTCTTCCGCTTTGATTTGAACGATGCAGAGGCCTGGCGGAAACCGCTGTCCAATGTTCGCTTTCTTACAGAAGGTGCATGGACTCTGACACCGATTGCGCAGGAAAAATGTGAACAGTTTGGGATTTCTCAGGACACGATGCCGAGTACTGAAGGACTGGATACGCTGAACATATCCGGAAGCGCGGGATTTTCTGAAGATCAATTCCGGCAGCTGGCCGGGGATCTTCGTGCATATGCCGGAGATCGTCAGATCTGGGTAGTGGATTGCCGCCTTGAAAGCCATGGACTGGTCAATGGGATCTGCATTTCCTGGTATGGTGATCACAACTGGGCGAACAAAGGCCTGTCACTGGAGGAAGCTGAAGCGGACGAGGCTTCCCGCTTCGGTTTATTACCCGGAAGTACGATCACGGTGTACACGGCCAAAGACAATGTGCCGGCTGATCCGCAGGAGATTTCAGTGGAGCGGACGATGACGGAACAGGAGCTGGTGGAGAGCGAGGGGTTTCATTACTTGCGCCTGGCCGCCAACGATCACAGCTGGCCCGAGGAGGAGGCTGTCGATTCCTTCCTTTCCTTTGTAGATGAATTGGACAGATCGGCAGGTCTGGACAATGTATGGCTGCACTTCCACTGCCATGCAGGAAAGAGCCGGACCGGTATCTTCATGGCAATCTACGACATGATCCGGAATCCGTCTGTTTCTTTTGATGACATTATGCTGCGTCAGGCTATGACCGGCAGCAACTATCTCCCCTACATAGACTCGAATGAGCTTAAGGATGTCTATACTCTGCGGGCACAGCGCATCCGGCAGGTATATGATTACCTGCACAGCGATCAGTACAGAGAGAGACTGATGTCCTGGAGCGAATGGGTGGCAAAAGAACAGGCAGAGGAATACCCCGTTAATTTCTGATGCAGGAAGAGAGGATATGAAGATGATGCTGAAAAAACATGGTCGTTTCTTAAAATTGCTGTTTATGGCGATGCTGTTTACGGCCTTCATTCCGTATAAGTCATTGGCAGCCACAACTGTTAAGAACTCAGCGAAATGCTATGATCTTTCGGTGAATAAAACTTATAAGAAATATGATGTCACCGGGGACAAAAAGAAGGATACGATAAAGGTTAAAACAAAATCCGCTTCTTCCGGGTCTGCATATATTACCGGATTAACCGTTTATGTGAATGGAAAGAAATGCCTGACAAAAACTTATGGCGCAATAGTGAAGTCAACCATTAAACTGATCTGCCTGAAAAACGGGAAACCATATCTCTATATAAGCGCATTGGATCAGTACGGCTCATACAACAGCGGGGATATATACAAGTACAAATCTTCGAAGCTGAAAAGCGCTCTGAATCTGACAGAACTGGTCAGCAAGGTGAAATCTTACTGGGATCATGAAGCCTGGGGCGGCAACGGGGCAGAATATGTCGGTTTGCTTTCAGAGAGCATTCAGAAAGTTTCCGGCAACAGTATTTATATCCGGATCAAACATTCAGGCGGCCATTTTAACGCAGGGGATGAGGTTTATCGTTATGATTATAAGAGCGGAAAGCTGGCAATGTCTAAAACATTTCCGCTGAAATATTCGAAGCTGACGATTGATTTGGAAAATAATAAAAGTTATGGAAATACCGGGGAGCAGATCTGGCCATTTCTGGGCGAATACGGTGCACCGAACCAGGGAAGTGTCATTCCTGTAAAAGTGTCCTCCTCCAATGATGCAGTGGCTACAGCATCCGGAGATTCTCATATGGGCGCCGGATTTTCTCTGCGACTGAACGCCTGTAAAAAGGGGACAGCCGTGATTACCATTACAGCTGCAGATGGACGAACAGCAAAACTGAAGCTGACAGTGAAATAAAATCCGACTATTCATATGGTTTGCCATAGCGTCAGGTACTGATGGGAGAATGGCAGGGGAGGAACACCTATGATATGGTTCCAGAGATTTTACCTGGATAAGGAAAAAGATATTATTGTCGATCTCTATAAAGAGGGAGAAGAGCTGTGCTATGTACTCCAGACCCCGAATCATAATACGGGGAATCTGATTACCAATCTGGCCAGGGTCTGCGGTCTTCCGATCTCTTACGATGAAAAGGGCTTCAAGATTATACAGGGGAATGTGCCGTGCTATGTGGACGGCTACAACCGCAGGGTTTATATTTTCCGAATGGGGAATACCAAAACTGCCAACATTTATCCGGACGGAACGGTGGAAATGAAGGCTTACATTCCGGCTATTTCCAAAACCCTGATGAGCCAGACCAAGGACTACCGGATGGGGGAAAAGGAGACCATCGTAAAGACCTACATCCGGAATGAATGTAAGTTTCATACAGATCTGCACACCCACATGAATGCGAATCTGCCGCCGGATACTCTGATTGCCCTGGGCATCGTCCATGAGCTCCGGTATCCGCTGTATTATATTAAAAAGCTGAAGCTCTCCTGCAGTCCCGAACAGGAAGAAAAGCTTAGAAAGAGACGGGAAAGGGCTCAGGCGGAATGCCATGACTGTACGCTTACGGGAAAGTATCTGACACGAAGGATCGATGACAACACTTTTATCAATTTTGCGGATCTGATTTTGAAGAATCCGGCGGACGCGGCGGAAAATATTGCGAAAATCCGCAGCTCCCTGGCGATCATGAAGGACGGACAGGCTGTTTTTACAAATCTGGAAAAAGTATATCTGTACCGTTATGTCTTTACCAAAGGTGTCCCTGCGGAGGATCCGCTCGGGGTGCTGGACAACGGGAGCAGCCTTTCCGCTTTTCATATGATGGAAGCGGTGCGGGGGATTCCGGACGGCGATATCCGCCGGATGGTGCTTCAGATGATGAAGGATCATGAGAGTACGGAATATCGGACAAATACTCTGTTCCAGGACAAACTGCTCTGGACCGCCAGAAATTATGCCGCACAGGGAATTACTTATGCGGAGATTTCAGATACGACGCTGGTGAAAAAAGACGGAGCCGCCGGAATGCTCTCTCAGGTACATGCGGTCATGCCGGCTGTTTCCCGGGAAACCGGAGTTACCCTGCGTTTTCTGGCAGCCATCCGGCGCATTCCGCTTACAATTGTCAGAGACAGGACACAGACCGGTAACTATTTCAGGGAGAATCTGGAGGTGCTTGCGGCCATAGCGGGTGATCCTTATGTGGCAGGAAGTGATATTATCGGCGAGGAAATCAATCCGGTTACGGACCTGAAGGGTGTGATTGCCCAGATCGTAAAGATCGCATCCGGATTCCCGGGATTTACCGTACGGATTCACGCAGGGGAGAACGGCAGCCTTCGGAACAATGTGGAAGGCAGCATCCGCTGCGTAAAAGGAGCTCTTGGAGACGGACAGCCCATGCCGCGTATGAGAATCGGCCATGGACTCTACACTCCGAATCTCCGGACAAAAAAGGGCAGAGACCTGATCCGGGAAATCCGTGAATCGGGAGT